>JBBQRM010000130.1:0-7820 GCA_038214855.1 Rhodobacterales bacterium
TCAGCGCCGAGCTGGTGGCGATCATGGATGCGCTCCGGCGGTGAATTAGGCCTGCTTCGCTCGCGCCGTGCCGTCGCTGGCGGGCGCCGGCGCCTTGCCCTCATCCGCGACCTCTACGACCGGCTGAAGCCGGTCAACGCCGGTCTCGCAACCCCCGCTGCGGCGGCTTACCGCGCCACTTGTGGACAATTGTAGCAAATGCCAAGCGATTTTCCCGATTTTGCTGGAACCACACTCCCGTGAACAGGTTGGAGGGGCAGATTTCGACGAACAATTCACAGTATGGAGAAAGATCGATGAGGACAGCAACGGTTTTGACGCTCGCGCTCGGGACAACCGCGCTGATCGTGCCGCTTCCTGGAGCGGCTTTCGCCCAGCAGGCGGCGTTCGAGGGGTCGTGCGGTGATCTGAACACACTTTACGAGGAGGCCGCCGGCGAGGTTCGCGAGGAATTCGCTGACGCGCTCGACGTGGCGACAGCGAACGACGTCGAGGTCTGCACGGCCTATATCGTGCGTGTCCAGGACGCGGGCGGCATTATTGCCGTTGCGGCGGACGCCGCCACCGATGTCGAAACCGAGACCGAGTCGTTCTCGGCGTCCGACACGATCAGCCAGACCGTCGAGATCACCCAGAAGGCCGTCGTCGATGGCCAGGTGATCGTGCGCGTGCCGGTTCCCGAGGTGACCGTGGATCAGGCCGGCGCCGAGGTCGCCATCATCGACGCGCCCGCCACGGTCTCGGTCGATCAGGCCGCCCCGACCATCGTCGTGCGCCAGCAGCCGATGAGCATCGCGCTCGACATGCCGCAGCCGACGATCACCATTCAACAGCCGGCCCCGGAGATCATCGTGACGATGCCGGCACCCGGCGTGGACGTTTCCCGGGCCCAGCCCGAGGTCAGCGTCGTGATGGGCGATCCGACGGTTTCGGTCACTCAGGGCGATCCGCAGGTCGACGTGCAGGTCCAGGCGCGGCTGGTCGATCCCAATGCGCCCGATGCGGTGATCGACGAGGGCAACATCGTCACGCGAATGGAGCCGCTCGACGGCGCCGGGGCCGACGCGCAGGCGAACGTTCGGTACACCAAGGCCGAGCCGGTCGTGCGGGTGACGGACAGCGACCAGGAGGCGCAGGTCAGCGTCAATCAGGCTCAGCCGGTGGTTCTATTCGAACCGGCCGATCCTCAGGTGACGGTCAACTTCTCCGGCGAGCCGGTGATCGAGTTGCAGCAGGTCGGCGAGCCGACGGTCACCTTCGAGCAGGACGACGCGGCGCTGGCGACCGAGCCCGAAGCCGAAGCGGCGGCTGCGGACATGCCGGAAGCCGACGCCGATGTGGCGGCGGTTGTCGTTCCGGTCGAGGAAGATGCCGTCGTCGCGGATCCTGCGGTAGTGGCGCCCCGCGCACGGATGACTCCCGAGGATACCAACACGATGCTCGCACGGGATGCGGGTCGTGAGACCGACCTGATGTCGATCATGGCCGGTGATCTCGAGGGTCGCGATGTGGTGAGCGCCAATAACGACGACATCGGCTCGATCAGCCGCGTCGTCTCGAATAGCGGCCGGATGTACGTGGTCGTCGAGCACGGCGGCTTCCTCGGGATTGGCACCAACGATATCGCGCTGCCGATCGAACGGATCGCGCTGATGGGCGATGATGTGCTGCTGCTCGGCCTCACCGAGGAGGACCTCGAGGCGATGCCGGAGTACGACGTCACCGCGGATGCCGATGTCGCGCCGGATCAGGCGTTCGAGATCGGAAACGTCCGTCCGTAAGGACGACTTGCCGGCCCCGGCCGGACACTGACGACGGCGCCGCCCGGAACCCCCTCCGGGCGGCGTCTTCGTTTCGATACGGGTTGCACGGTGTCGCACCGTGCGACAAGGCCCGCCCCATTGAAGTCATTGAGGAAAATAGCGCGTCTTCGGATTTCGTTAGTTTGTTCTGCGCCTCACACCACGTCGCGGACGCGATCCCAGGTGTTCATCAGGTGCCGCGCCAGCACTTCGCCCAGCCGCGCGCCGTCTCGGGCGGCGAGGGCTTCCATCATCTCCTCGTGCTCGCGCACCGCATTGGCCCAGGCCTCCGGACTGCGGTTGCCTATGAAGCGGATGCGCTTGAGCCGGGACTGGATGCCGCTCTGAATCTCCGCGAGCACCGGATTGCCGCACAGCTGTGCGATGCGGGTGTGGATGGCTTGATTGAGCTTGTAGTACGGCAGCCGGTCGCGCCGGGCGTAATGCGCCATCATCGCCGCGTGCGCCGCCTGCAACTCGGCCACATCCTCGCTCGTGGCCCGTTCGCACAGCAGGCGCCCTGCGAGCTTTTCCAGTTCTGCCAGAACCTGGAGCATCGAGGCGACATCCCCGGGCGTCAGCCGACGCACGACGCTGCCGCGCGAGGGGCGGATGTCGATCAGGTTCTCGCCCGCGAGCGTGCGCAGCGCCTCGCGCAGCGGCGTGCGCGACACACCGAGGCTCTCGACCAGCGCCGCCTCGTTGATCCGCGCGCCGGGCGCGAGATGACCTTCGATGATCATGTCGCGGATCCGCTCGGCGACCTGCTCGTGCAGGGTGCGGCGCTGGATCAGTGCTGTGGGCGGCGCAATGCCCTCGTCCTCGACCTGCATCCGGCTCCCCGTCCTCCGCTCGAACCGAGACATAGCAAAGAAAATCCGCTTGCACAGCCAATGAAGCATATCGTATGCAAGATGCAAGAAACGCTGTGCAAGAACGCTGGGGGAGGATCAGGATGGACGCAGCGCGCGTCATCTCCGTCGCGATCGGCGATCCGGCCGGCATCGGCGCCGAACTGGCGGCACGGCTGCTCGCGCAACCGGCGCAGAGCGGGGTGGTGGTCCTCGCCTTCGGCGACCTGCGGGTGCTTCGGCGCGGCGGGACGCAGGCCGGGGTGGTGCCGAACCTGCCGGTGCTGAAGGCGGCGGCGCTGGGGCGGGCGCGGCCAGAGCAGAGTTGCTTCGTCGATCTCGGCAATTGCGATCCGGCGGACGTGCCGGTGGGTGAGCCGCGCGCGACGGGGGGCGCCTCGGCGCTCGCGAACTTCCGCGCAGCACTTCTCGCGGCGCAGGCGGGTTTTGCCGATGCGGTTTTCTTCACGCCATTTAACAAGCAAGCGATGCGGATGGCGGAGGCGGATTACGTCGACGAGATCGGCTTCGTCTCCCGCACCCTCGGCACGACCGCGCGCGGCAGCGAGTTCAACGTGCTCGACGAGGTCTGGAACGCGCGGGTGACCTCGCACATCCCGCTCGCCGAGGTCGCAGCTTTGCTGAGCGCCGAGCGCATCTACGACAGTCTGATGCTGACTTCGGAGGTGATGGAGGGCGCAGGCTTCGAGCGGCCGCGGATCGGCGTGGCGGCGCTCAATCCCCATGCCGGCGACGGCCGCAACTTCGGCAGCGAGGACGAGGACGTCATCGCTCCAGCGGTCGAGCGGGCGCGCGCGCGGCAGATGGCGGTGACCGGGCCGGTGCCGTCGGACACGGTGTTCGTGCGCGCGCTCAGGGGCGAGTTCGATGCGGTGCTCACCATGTACCACGACCAGGGCCAGATTGCGATGAAGCTGATCGGCTTCGACCGCGGCGTGACGCTGATCGCGGGCTACCCGTTCCCGATCGTCACGCCCGCGCACGGCACCGCTTACGACATCGCCGGGCGCGGCATCGCCAATCCCGGTGCGAGCGAGAAGGCGCTGGCGCTCGGCCTGCGGCTCGCCGCGCGGCAGACAAGCGCCGCGACGCAGGACCGGCCGCCGCTCGCGGATCTGGTGCGCCGCGCGCTCGATCCGGTGCCGGCAGCGTAACCCACACCCGAACAGCCGTGCCAAGCGGCGAACCCCCACCATGACCAGGAGGAGAACACGATGACCACGACTTGGAGAACCGCCTTCGCGGCGGCGGCACTGATGGCGGCGTCCACCGCGGCGAGCGCGCAGGAGGAGATCATCTTCGGGATCAGCGCCGCGACCGGCTCGATCCAGGAGCGCACCGCGAGCGAATTCGCGCGCCGCGCCAACGAGAAGCTGGGCGACAAGGCGGTGGTGACGGTTTTCGACAGCTCGCAGCTCGGCAAAGACGACGACATGCTGCAGAAGATCAAGATCGGCACGATGACGATGACGCTGCCGTCCTCGACCATGCCCGAGATCGCGCCGGAATACGCGATCTTCGACCTGCCCTTCCTGGTGAAGGACCGCGATCACCTGGCGCAGATCGACGAGACGCTGTTCAAGAACGTGCTGGTGCCCGCCGCCGAGGCCAAGGGTTATCGGCCGCTGGCGATCTGGGAGAACGGCTTCCGCCAGATCACCAACAACGTCCGCCCGATCGACACGCCGGCCGACCTCGAGGGGCTGAAGATCCGCACGCCGAACTCGTCCTGGCGCGTGGCGATGTTCGAGGAATACGGGGCGAACCCGACGCCGATGTCCTTCTCGGAGGTGTTCGTCGCACTCCAGACAGGCGTGATCGACGGGCAGGAGAATCCGCTGACCAACATCGCCGCCGGCAAGC
The DNA here is from genome assembly GCA_038214855.1 of Rhodobacterales bacterium. Taxonomy (GTDB): domain Bacteria; phylum Pseudomonadota; class Alphaproteobacteria; order Rhodobacterales; family Rhodobacteraceae; genus Amaricoccus. The sequence goes on from JBBQRM010000130.1 coordinate 4,538, forward strand.
TCGACGAGGTGCAGAAGTACCTGTCGATGACCGGCCACGTCTATTCGCCGGCCTATCCGACGGTGGGGATCGCCACCTTCGAGAAACTCGACCCCGAGGTGCAGACCATCCTCGCGGAGACCGCCGCCGAGGTCGCGACCTGGGCGCGCGAGCAGGGCGCGGCCGAGGACGAGGCGCTGAAGATCGAGCTCGCCGAGGGCGGCATGGAGGTGAACGAGGCCGACCGTGCGGCCTTCGTCGAGGCCTCCAAGCCCCTCTACGAGAAGTTCGCCGCCGAGGTCGAGGGCGGCCAGGCGATGATCGACCAGGTGCAGTCGCTCGCGAACGGCTCCTGAGCCCACTCCGCCGGCCCCGCACCGGGGCCGGCATCCCCGCATCCACCGGAACTCGCCCCATGTCCGTTCTCGCCCGCGGGCTCGATCTCCTTCTCCAGGCCGTCACGCTGACGCTGCTCATCGCGTTGGCGGTGGTGGTGCTGATGGGGGTCGCGTTCCGCTATTCCGGCAATTCGCTGATCTGGTACGACGAGGTGGCCTCGGTGCTTCTTGCCTGGATCACTTTCACGGGCGCGGGTCTCGCCACTTTGCGCGACGCGCATCTGGGGTTCAACGGGCTCCTGTTCGGCCTGCCGCGACGGGGGCGGATCGCTCTGTTCGTGCTGGTCGAGGCGATCTTCGCCGCGGTCTTCGTGGTGATCGGCTGGGGCGGCTGGGCGATCCTCGGGGTCTTCGCCGGCGACACGCTGATCTCGGTGCCCTGGGTCACCCGCAGCTTCGTCCAGGGCGTCCTGCCGGTCAGCGCCGCTGTGATCGTGCTCGCGCGCCTCACGACGCTGCCGCGGCGCTACGCGGACGTGCTCGCCGGCTACGACCCGGAGCGCCGCGAGATCGACGACGAGATCGCGCGCGCCACCGCCCCGCGGGAGCCGCAGCCATGACCGAGGCGCTGATCCTGCTGTCGATGTTCGCGATGATCGCCGTGGGCCTGCCGATCGCGGTGGCGATCCTCGGCGCGGCGCTCATCGGCGTCTGGGCGCTCAACGGCCACCTGGGGTTCCTGAACGCGGCGCTGTCGATCTTCGACGGGGCGACGAGCTTTCCGCTGATCGCGATCCCGCTCTTCATCCTCGCCGGCGCGCTGATGAACACCGGCGGCATCTCGACGCGGCTGATCGCCTTCGTCTCGGCGCTGATCGGCTTCATGCGCGGCGGGCTCGCGATGGTCAACGTCGGCGTGTCGCTGTTCTTCGCCGAGATCTCGGGCTCGGCCGTCGCCGACGTGGCGGCGATCGGTTCGGTGCTGATCCCGGCGATGAAGAAGAAGGGCTTCAGCCCCTATTTCGCCGCGGCCGTCACCTCGTCCTCGGCCTCGCTCGCGATCATCATCCCGCCGTCGATCCCGATGATCCTATACGGTGCACTGTCCGATACCTCGATCGTGCGGCTGTTCGTGGCCGGCATCGTGCCGGGGCTGCTCGGCGGCTTCTCGATGATGGCCCTGTGCTACTATTTCGCCGTCCGCTACGACCTGCCGCGCGAGGAGGCGTTCAGCCTCCGCCGGCTCGGGCGCGCCACGAAGGACGCCGGCTGGGCGCTGATCCTGCCGGTGATCATCCTGGGCGGCATCTTCGGCGGCATCGTCACCGCGACCGAGGGTGCGGGGCTCGCGGTGGTGGCAGCACTTCTGATCGGCGTCTTCGTCTACCGCGAGATCCGGCTCGGCGATCTCTATCACGCGCTGATCGACGGGGTGGTCCAGACCGCGGTGGTGATGCTGCTGGTCGCGGCCTCGGCGGTGTTGGGGCTGTACCTGACCGAAACGCAGCTGCCACAGCGGCTCGCGGCCTCGATCACCGCGCTGACCGAGAACAGGATCGCGGTGCTGATGATCATCAACCTCTTCCTGTTCTTCGTCGGCATGGTGCTGCACGGGGCGGCGGCGATCATCCTGACGGTGCCGATCTTCATGCCGCTCGTGCACCAGATCGGCATCGACCCGATCCAGTTCGGCGTGCTGCTGACGCTGAACATCGCATTGGGCCAGCAGACGCCCCCGGTCGCCAGCGTGCTGATGACCGCCTGCTCGATCGCGCGCACCGACGTCTGGCGCACGACGCGCACCAACCTGCCGTTCATCGGCGTGCTCGCGGCGATCCTGATCCTGGTGACCTACGTGCCGCAGGTCTCGCTGGCGCTGGTCGGCTTCTTCTACGACTGATCCCCCGCGGCGGCCGCAGGCGCCCCGCTCACGGTCCAAATCCTTTCCAGGTGGTTAACCACCCACCTAAACGCATCTTAAATCAAACACTTACGGATTTGCTCAAGCTTGAGCACCCTGCGCCCCCAGCTCCCTGGGTGCGCGCATGTTGACGCGCCCCCACCCCCGCCCCATGCTCGACGCATGTCCGACGATGCGCCCCCGCTGCGGCTGACCCTCGAAGGTAGGATCGTCGTCCTGACGCTGAGCGACCCGCCGCTCAACGCGCTCGGCGCGGCCATGCGCGCAGCCCTCGGCGCGGCACTGGACGAGATCGAGGCGGCGCCAGCCCTCCGCGCAGCCGTGCTGTGCGGCGAGGGGAAGAACTTCGCCGCCGGTGCCGACATCCGCGAGTTCGGCACGCCGCGCGCGCCCCCGCTCCTGCGCGACCTGGTGACCCGGCTCGAGGCGTTGCCGTTTCCGGTGGTCGCGGCGCTTCACGGCGCCTGCCTCGGCGGCGGGCTGGAGCTGGCGCTGGGCGCGCATCGGCGGATCGCCCTTCCCTCGGCTCTGCTCGGCTTCCCGGAGGTGACGCTCGGCCTCCTGCCCGGCGCCGGCGGCACCCAGCGCGCACCGCGGCTCGCGGGCGTCGCCGCGGCGCTCGACCTCGTGACCAGCGGCAGGCGCATCGGCGGCGAGGAGGCGCTGACGCTCGGCCTCGTCGATGCGCTGAGCGACGCGACCGACCCGCGCGCGGCCGGCCTCGCCGAGGCGCGCCGGCTGATCGCGGGGGAGGTGCCGCACGCCCGCACCGGGGCGCTGCGCGTCTCCCCGGACGCGCCGGCCCTGACAGCGAAGCGGGCGGCGCTGGAGCGGACCCGCCCGCGGCTCACCGCACCCCTCGCTTGCCTCGAGGCGATCGCGGCAAGCGTCGTGCTGCCCCTGAGCGAAGGACTCGCGCGCGAGCGGGCGCTTTTCGAGGCCTGCGAGGCCTCGGCACAGAGCCGGGCGCTGGTCCATGCCTTCTTCGCCGAGCGCACCGTGGCCGAGGTGCCGGAGGCCGCGGCGGCGCCGCTGCCCGTGGAGA
>JBBQRM010000131.1:0-7794 GCA_038214855.1 Rhodobacterales bacterium
GGCAAGCCCGCGCGCGGCGAGGTCGAAGACCGGACGCTGCTGGTGGATTTCCTGCGAAACGAGTTGCGGCTGACCGGCACGCATGTCGGCTGCGACACCTCGCAATGCGGCGCCTGCGTCGTGCATGTGGACGGGCTGGCGGTGAAGGCCTGCTCGATCTTCGCCGCCGACCTCGAAGGCGCCGAGGTGCGTACGATCGAGGGGATGGCGAACGCCGACGGGTCGCTCGGCGTGATCCAGGCGGCGTTCCAGGAACATCACGGGCTGCAATGCGGCTTCTGCACGCCGGGGATGGTGATGTCGGCGGCGTCGCTGCTCAAGGACGAGCCGAACCCGTCGGAGGCCGAGATCCGCGAGTATCTGAAGGGCAACATCTGCCGGTGCACCGGCTATCACAACATCGTCAAGGCGATCCAGGCGGCGGCGGGACAGCTGTCGCCCGCTTCGGCCGCGGCGGAATAACGCGCGCCACGAACGGCGCCAAAGGGGAGGTTGAGACATGCCTGACGGCGGAATCGGCGCGAGCTCCAAGCGGCGCGAGGACGTGCGCTTTTTGACCGGCAAGGGGCGCTACACAGACGACATGAACCAGCCGGGGCAGGCGCATGTGCACTTCCTGCGCTCGGACGTGGCGCACGGGAGGATCGTGCGGCTGGACACCGAGGCGGCCGCGGCGATGCCGGGGGTGCTGCGCATCTTCACCGGCGCGGATTTCACTGACGTCGGCGGCATCCCCTGCGGCTGGCAGATCACCGACCGGCAGGGCCAGCCGATGCTCGAGCCGCGCCACCCGGTGCTCGCGCACGGCAAGGTGCGCCATGTCGGCGATCCGGTCGCCGCGGTGGTCGCCGAGACGCTGGCGCAGGCGCGCGACGCGGCCGAGGCGATCGAGCTCGAGATCGAGGCGCTGCCCGCGGTGATCGACATGCGCAAGGCGCTGGCAGAAGGTGCTACGCTGGTGCACGAGGAGATCGGGTCGAACTTGTGTTTCGACTGGGGCTTCGTCGAGGAGAACCGCGAGGCGGTGGATCAGGCGATCCGCGGGGCGCATCACGTGACGACGCTCGAGCTGGTGAACAACCGGATGATCCCCAATGCGATGGAGCCGCGGGTGGCGCTGGGCGAGTACGACGCGGCCGACGAACAGCACACGTTGTGGACCACCTCGCAGAACCCGCATGTGATCCGGCTCCTGATGGGCGCCTTCGTGCTCAACATCCCCGAGCACAAGCTCAGGGTGGTCGCGCCGGACGTGGGCGGCGGGTTCGGCTCGAAGATCTACCATTACGCGGAGGAGGCCTTCGTGACCTTCGCTGCCAAGGCGGTGGGGCGGCCGGTCAAGTGGACCTCCACCCGATCCGAGGCCTTCATGTCGGACGCGCATGGCCGCGATCATGTGACGAAGATAGAGCTGGCGATGGATGCGGAGGGGAAATTCCTCGCGGTCCGCACCGATACGCTGGCGAACATGGGCGCGTATCTGTCGACCTTCGCGTCCTGCACGCCGACCTGGCTGCACGGGACGCTGATGGCTGGCAACTACACGACGCCGCTCGTCTACGTGAACGTAAAGGCCGTCTTCACCAACACGGTGCCGGTCGATGCCTACCGCGGCGCGGGGCGGCCGGAGGCGACGTATCAGCTGGAGCGCGTCATCGACAAGGCGGCGCGCGAGATCGGCATGGACCCGGTGGAGCTGCGGCGGAAGAACTTCGTCAAGCCCGAGCAGTTCCCCTACCAGACGCCGGTCGCGGTGGTCTACGATACCGGCGACTACGATGCGACGATGGACAAGCTGATCGAGATCGCGGACCGCGCGGGCTTCCCCGCCCGCCGGGCCGAGAGCGAGTCGCGCGGGCGGCTCAGGGGTTTGGGGATCATCTCCTACATCGAAGCCTGCGGCATCGCGCCCTCCAAACTCGTCGGCCAGCTCGGCGCTCGTGCGGGGCTCTACGAGAGTGCGACGGTGCGGGTGAATGCGACCGGCTCGATCTCGGTCTACACCGGCAGCCACAGCCACGGGCAGGGGCACGAGACGACCTTCCCGCAGGTGGTGGCCTCAATGCTCGGCATCGACGAGAAGCAGATCGACATCGTCCATGGCGACACGTCGAAGATCCCCTTCGGGATGGGCACCTACGGGTCGCGCTCGATCGCGGTCGGCGGCTCGGCGATGGTGCGCGCCACCGAGAAGATCATCGCCAAGGCCAAGAAGATCGCGGCGCATCTGATGGAGGCGGCGGAGGGCGACGTGGAGCTCGCGGACGGCAAGTTCACCGTCGCAGGCACCGACAGGTCCGTCGCCTGGACCGACGTGACGCTGGCGGCCTATGTGCCGCACAACTACCCGCTCGAGGATATCGAACCGGGTCTCGAGGAGACGGCCTTCTACGACCCGTCGAACTTCACCTATCCCGCCGGCGCCTATGCCTGCGAGGTGGAGGTGGACCCGGAGACCGGGGGCGTCGAAGTGGTGGGCTTTGCGGCTGCCGACGATTTCGGCAACGTGATCAACCCGATGATCGTCGAGGGCCAGGTCCATGGCGGCGTGGCGCAGGGTATCGGCCAAGCCCTGCTCGAAGGCGCGCGCTACGACGAGGAGGGCCAGCTCCAGACCGGCTCCTACATGGACTACGCGATGCCGCGCGCCGGCGACCTGCCGTTCGTTGCGGTCGATCATTCCTGCGTCACCCCCTGCACCCACAACCCGCTGGGGGTGAAGGGCTGCGGCGAGGCCGGCGCCATCGGATCGCCGCCGGCGCTGGTGAACGCGGTGATCGACGCGCTGCAATCGGGCAACATCGCCGTCACCCATATCGACATGCCGCTCACGCCCTCCCGGGTGTGGGCTGCGATCCAGTCGGCGCGCTGACGCGCAGAGCAAGAGGCCAGACATGTACGCATTCGAATTCGTGAAGCCCGCCAGCGTCGACGACGCGGTCGCAGCGCTCGCCTCCGACGAGGCCCAGGCGCTCGGCGGCGGCCAGACGCTGATCCCGACGCTGAAGCAGCGCCTCGCGAGCCCCGGACGGCTGGTGAGCCTGCGCGGCATCCCATCCCTGCGCTACGTGCGTATGGAGGGCGACCTGCTCGCCATCGGCGGGGCGACCACCCACGCCCAGATCGCGCGCGAGGCCGCGGCGCACTACCCCGCGCTCGCCTCGCAGGCGCATCGGATCGGCGATCCGGCGGTGCGCAACCTCGGCACGATCGGGGGCTCGCTCGCCAACAACGACCCCTCCGCCTGCTATCCGGCGGCGGTTCTGGCGAGCGACGCGGTGATCGTGACCAACGACCGCGAGATAGCGGTGGAGGACTACTTCCAGGGGATGTTCACCACCGCGCTCGACGAGGGCGAGATCATCACCGAGGTGCGCTTCCCGGTGCCGCAGGCGGCGCATTACCAGAAGTTCGAGCAACCCGCCTCGCGCTTCGCCCTGGTCGGCGTCTTCGTCGCGCGCTTCGCGGATGCGGTGCGGGTCGCGGTCACCGGCGCTTCCGAGAGCGGGGTCTTCCGCTGGAGCGAGGCGGAAGCGGCGCTTGCGTCCGACTTCCGCCCCGAGGCGGTCGCGGGGCTTCGTGCCGAGGCCGAGGGCATGATCGGTGACCTGCACGGGACGCCCGAGTATCGCGGGCATCTTGTGCGGGTGATGACCGAGCGCGCCGTCGCCGCCGCCCGGTGATGCGTGCGGCCGGGGCCGGGCGGCCCCGGTTAAGCGGTTGTTAGGCTTACCGCCGTCTAAACCCTGCTGCGTTCCGATCGAACCAGCGGGAGTTGCCCTGATGCGTGAGCCGACATCCGATACCACCCTCAAGGTGCAGGCGAGCCTCCGGCGCCAGTGCCTTTTCGCCGTGACGATCCTGCTCGTCGAGGACAGCCGCAGCGCGTCGGAGGCGATCCGGCTCTTCGCCGCCGAGCTCGGCGCGCGGGTGCGTCGCGCCGACAGTCTGCACGCGGCCTCGCGGCATCTGGCGATCTACCGGCCGAACGTGGTGATCGTCGATCTCGGCCTGCCCGACGGCGACGGCATGGGGCTGATCCGGCATCTGGCCACCGCCTCGACGCCGATCGGCGCCATTGTGGCGCTCAGCGGCCACGAACGCTCCAACTGGCAGAACGAGGCGCGCGCATCCGGCGCCGCCGCTTGCCTCGAGAAGCCGATCGAGAGCCTCAAGGCCTTTCAGGACACGATCCTGAGCGTGTTGCCCGATGCCGACACCCGCCGCCCCGAGACCCGGGAGCTCGCGCTCGTCGGGCGAGCCTCGATGCGCGCGGCCTTCGACGAAGACTTGCGACGCGCCTGGAGCCTCCTCGGCGAGGCGACGCGCACGGGCGACGCCGAGACCATCGGCTATTGCGCGCAGTTCCTGCGCTCGGTGGCCCAGATGCTCGAGGATCCCGATCTCGCCGCCGCCGCACGAAACGCCGCCTCCGAACCCGCCGGCCCTGCGCGGCTGATGGATGTGCTCGAACGCCGGCTGGGCCTTGGAGACAGCGGCGCGCAGGGTGTCGCCTGACCCGCGCGCGCCCCGCCCTTGGCCTGCACGCGCCCGCCGGAAGCGCACCGCGGCAGGCGGCGCCATAGTCGCTGAGTAATACCGACCGCACTATGCGGTGACCGCTTTCGCCCATGGGCGCGTGGCGATTGAGGTTATCTTTTCGGGTTGGGCGATGAGGGCGTTCCACGCCTCGCAGCAGGCGTCTATGATGGCGTCGTAGGTGTCGAAGACTCGATTGGCGAGATGGTTCTGGCGCAGGTACTGCCAGATGTTCTCGACAGGGTTCAGTTCGGGTTAGTAGGGCGGCAGGAGCAGCAGGCTGATGTTGACGGGCACGTCGAGTTGCCCGCCGGGTCGATGCCAGCCGGCGCCGTCGAGGATGAGAACGGCGTGCGGTGAGGAGGATCAGGAAATGATCCGGGGGATCATTTCCCCGACGAACGGGGCGAATTGGGTGCTGATCTCCGCGAGGTGCAGGTTCATCGCATCGATATCAGCGCGCGGCAGCACGAGTGCTGCGCCCACGCCGCGTGCCGGGCAGACGGCGCCGAACAGGTAGGCCGAGGCGTAGCGGTGATCGCGGGGTGCGCGGGGGCGGCTGCCCTTGTCCGCCCACACATAGGTCAGGCTTCCCTGCTGGCCGACGCGTGCTTCGTCATGCCACCAGAGTTCGATCGGCTTGTCCCGAGCGTGCCCGGGGAAGACCGCGGCGACCAGGTCGGCAAAGTTTTTTTATGCGCCTCCTGGGCGGCCACGTCCTGCTCGGGGTGGCGGGGACGCACCGAGACCCGGGAGAAGTTCAGTCGCGCCAGCAGCTTGCCCACGGTGCGCTCGTGCATCTCCACCCCGAAGCCCCGGGCGATCTCACCCTGCAGATCCTTGCACCGCCAGCGCACCACCTTGTGCACATCCTGCTTCGGCCCCGCACGGACCCACTCCGCGACCTCGGCCTCCTGCGCCGCGGTCAGCTTGCGCGCGGGCCCGCCAGGATTTGCATGGTTCTTCAGCCCTCCCAGCCCGCCTTCGTTGGAGCGATGCACCCAGTCGCGCAGTGTCTGACGGTCCATCCCCGCCGAACGCGCCGCCGACGTCCGGCTATGACCTTTCAGCACCAGCGCCAGCGCAAGCATCCGACGCGACGCAGCCGCTGCCGCGCCGGCGCCCGCCGGTTCGCAAGCCGGCGAGCCCCTCGGCGTTGTAGCGGTGCACCCGGTCCCGCAGCGTCTGGCGGTCCATCCCGCAGATCCGCGCCGCGCTGGTCCGGTCCTTGCCCTCCAGCACCAGCGCCAGCGCCAGCGCGAGCATCCGACGCGCCGCCCGCGCATCCCTCGTCCTGCCCGCCTCCGCCCGCAACTCCGCCACCGTCCGATCTCTCCGCGTAACCGCGACCGCCATCATCCCTGCCTCCAACGCTTGCCTCGGCAGCATTGACTCAAAGATCGGAGCGTTTGGGAATCCCCCGCGAGTCAGGTCTCGCGGCCGTTGGTATTATACCGGCGCGGCAAGCCGGGCGGGACAGGTGGCGGGGCGGACGTCCGGGCCGTTCAGGCAGAGCCAGTATCAGGCGACGCGGCCGGAGGATTGGAACACCAGCGCCTCGCCATCGGGCCGCGTTTCAAGCGCGGCAAGGGTCGAGTCGTCCGACATCTCCGCCGGGAGCTCGTCGGTCCAGACGCGGAAATGTCGCAAGGCGTAGGTTCCGAACGAGGTGATCATCGCGACATCTGCGGCATCAGCGCCGCGCACCATCAGGAGCCGGCCCGTGCGGGGGGTGTTGTAGCGCGCGTCGAAGGTAAACCACCTGCCACCGAGATAGGCTTCGAACCAGGCGCAGAAATCGCCCGGTCCGGAATACGGCACGCCGATGTCGCCGAGATAGCCGCTGGCATAGCGGGCGGGGATGTTCAGCGCCCGGCACAGCGACACCGCGAGATGGGCGAAGTCGCGGCAGACCCCGCTCTTCTCCAGGTTTACCTCGAAGGCGGTCTTGCTGGAGCGGCCGAACTTGTAGCCGAAGGTCGTCTGCTGGTGGACGTAGTCGCAGATCGCCTGCACCCGCAGCCACCCCTCTGGCACGTGGCCGAACTGCGCCCAGGCGAAAGCGACGAGCTTGTCGCTGTCGCAATAGCGGCTAGCCATCAGGAAATGCAGGACCTCGTCCGGCAATTCAGCAATCGGGTGCTGCGGGGCGCTCCAATCGACGGGGTCGAGGAGCGGCTCAATCTCGATCACGCAATCCGACCACAGCTCGAGGCGCCCCTTAGGCGCAACGATGCGGGTGATCCGGTTGGCGAACTGATCGATGTATTCCCTGGAGGCCACGTCGGGCAGGGTCCGCACGACGTCGGTGCCGATGAAGCGCCCGGTGATCCCGGAATGCGTAGAGAGGGCGAGCAGCATCGGCACGGCGCTGTCACATTCGACGGTAATCTCGAACCCGAATCGGATGAGCATTGCCTTTGCCTTTCTGGACCGGTCCGGATGAGGGATCGTACACTGCAGGAGAGACATCAATCGAGGCGCCGGTTCGGCAGGATCGGGGGAACTCGGCGCCTTGGCTGCAGTGTGGGCCGGGAGCGGAGGAAGGGAAAGCCAAAAGCGCCCTTGCCGCCGCGGTCCCCGGTCTAGGGCCGGTCGCCGCCGCCCGGAAGTAGGCGGATGCCACGGATGGCCGCGCGCGCGCGGCCGTCGGAGCCGGCGCTCAGCAGCATCAGCGCATCATCGATCTCCTCCGCGAGCCCGTGCAGCGCATGCATTGCGGCATACACCCGCAGCGCGGAGAGGATGTCGAACATCTGAGCGTGGCTTTCGGGCAAGTACATCTGGGTCCATCGCGAACAGGCATGTGTGACGGCGGACGAGTTGCCCGATCCCGCCTGGCGTCAGGTAACGCGGACCCCTGCCTCAGGAACAGCGCGATCTTTGCCCAAACCGTGGCGGCTGGCGGATTTCTGCCGTTTAGGTTAAGTGGTTGCAACCGCAAGGCCTTGTTTCCGAGGCTGCGCAATCGGATGACGCCGGAGGTCGCAGCCGGAGCCCTGAGGCAGGTACGCGGTCGCCTCGACCTAATCTTACTGAGTCAAGAAGCCGCGTTCCTCGGATTCGAGCGACTACATAGGATTGCGTCGTGTTGATCGATTCGGAAGCAGACGCATGTCCAGCCTTACTATGCGAGCAGTGAAGCGCATTTCTTGTCAGGTAGTGTCTCGAATCTGGTGGAAATTCTCCGGCGGCGTTCTCCGAGCATCGGGATTTGGGTCTGATCAGGCCACGAGGTCAAGGCTGATCGGGGTG
>JBBQRM010000132.1:0-7769 GCA_038214855.1 Rhodobacterales bacterium
AGTTCGACCGCGGCTACCTGTCGCCTTACTTCGTGACCAACGCCGACAAGATGGTTGTCGACCTTGAGGACGTGCTGATCCTGCTGCACGAGAAGAAGCTCTCGTCGCTGCAGCCGATGGTGCCGCTGCTCGAATCGGTGATCCAGTCCGGCAAGCCGCTGCTGATCATCTCCGAGGACGTGGACGGCGAGGCGCTGGCCACGCTCGTGGTCAACAAGCTGCGTGGCGGGCTCAAGATCGCGGCCGTCAAGGCGCCTGGCTTCGGTGACCGCCGCAAGGCGATGCTGCAGGACATCGCGGTGCTGACCGGCGGCCAGGTGATCTCCGAGGATCTCGGCATGAAGCTCGAGAACGTCGGCATCGACATGCTCGGCAAGGCCCGCAAGGTCTCGATCACCAAGGACGAGACCACCATCGTCGATGGCGCCGGCGAGAAGTCCGAGATCGAGGCCCGCGTCTCCCAGATCCGCGCCCAGATCGAGGAGACCACCTCGGACTACGACAAGGAGAAGCTGCAGGAGCGTCTGGCCAAGCTTGCCGGCGGTGTTGCGATCATCCGCGTCGGCGGAGCCTCCGAGGTCGAGGTGAAGGAGCGCAAGGATCGCGTCGACGACGCGCTCAATGCGACCCGCGCCGCGGTCCAAGAAGGCGTGGTCGTCGGTGGCGGCGTGGCGCTGGTCCAGGCCTCCAAGCAGCTCTCGGGCATGGAAGGGCAGAACCCCGACCAGACCGCGGGCATCGCCATCGTGCGCAAGGCGCTCCAGGCGCCGCTGCGCCAGATCGCCGAGAACGCCGGCGTCGACGGCTCGGTCGTCGCGGGCAAGGTGATGGAATCGGACGACGCGTCGTTCGGCTTCAACGCTCAGACCGAAGAGTACGGCGACATGTTCAAGTTCGGCGTGATCGACCCGGCCAAGGTCGTGCGCACCGCGCTCGAGGATGCGGCCTCGGTCGCCGGCCTGCTGATCACCACCGAGGCGATGGTCGCCGACAAGCCCGAGCCGAAGGGCCAGGGCGGCGGCGGCGGCATGGGCGGAATGGGCGGAATGGGCGGCATGGACGGCATGATGTAAGCTGCCGTCGTCGGACGGAACTGTGGAACGGGGGGCCTCGCGCCCCCCGTTTCTTTTTAAGCGGAGGGTCCCGCCGGGTCAGCGGACGATGAGCTCCAGCGGGTCGTAGAGGATGCCTGCCTCCGGGTCCCAGGCCACGGGGGCAAGGCTGTCGGGCTTCACCCGCACCGCAGCGAGCTCGGCGCGGGCGAAGAAGCGGCGCTCGGTGACGATGCCCTCGGGGTCGCGCCATTCGGCGGAGAGGGCGCCGGTTTCGATGCGGCAGCGGAAGTAGATGTCCACCTGATGGAAGCCGCTGGCGGGGTCGTGGAATTCGTTCACCAAACAGGGCGCGCCCACGGCGATCCCGAGGCCGGTCTCCTCGCGGACCTCGCGGGCGAGGTTCTCGGGCAGCGACACGCCGGGGTCGGCACCGCCGCCGGGTGCGCACCACAGGTCGCTCCGTCCGCCGGGATAGGCGTTGACGAGGAGGAGCCGGCCGCGCTCGAGGATCACGGCGCGGACGGCGAGGCGGATCGGGGGGGTCACGGACCGGTCCAGTCGGGCCGCGGCGGAGGTGACGGGCGCCCTCGATTAACGGGTGTCGCACCGTGCGACATGCATTTTATCATTGATAACATTGGATAAAACATCGCATTTTCATCTTCTGTTAAGAAAGCAAGCCGCCAAAATCGAAGACGGACTCGTGCTCGGCCAAGGGCGCGCGCCGGGCGGCACTGAGACTAGCGCGCTGGTACTTGTTCGCCGATAGTCCATCAATGCCTGAGACCGAAACTTGACCTGGATCATCGACCAGCTGATCGCCTTCCTCGCCGAGTTGAGGGCCATGTCGCTCCTTTCGCAGGTCCTGGCCCTTGCCGGGCTCGCGGGCGTCGTCTCGGCTCTCTGCGGCGTCCCGATCTGGATCATGACCCGCAAGGTACGCGCGTCCGTCATCCGGTACGAGGATCTCGAGCAGACGCTTTCGACCACGCGCCGGGAGGCCGCGAAGCTGGAAGGCGAGGTTTCGCGGCTGAAGGCGGCGACGCCGGAGGCGTTTCTGCGCGCACATGCGCGGGAGGCGGCGGATGGGAACGACGAACCGGCCATGTCGCTCGCCGAAGGCTTCATCGACCGGCAACGCGATGCGCTGCTGCTGGCATTCCGAACCCGCATGGACGAGGCGATCCGGCAGTCGGTGGAGGACGGCGCGCCGGCCTTCGAGGCCGCGGACGGCTGGGCGCGTGCGGCACTGGCGCTCGCTCCCCGGGACCGCCTGCTGCGGATGCTCGTCAGCGACCTCGGCGCTGCGGCGGCGGTGGCGGCGGAGAGCGGACTTCCCGTGCGGCTGAAGGACGAGGCCGACCGGGAGGAACGTCTGGCGGGTTACGACCGGCTGCCGGACGATCTGGACGTGCTGGAGGCAGCGCTCTTTCGTGCCCGGGATCACGGCCATTACGCGCTGATGCTTTTCCTCGCGGGGCATGGCCTGATGCTGACTCGCCGCGAGCCTTTCGGAGAGGGTTCTGAAGCGCACCTGATGTTCCGTCGGCATCGCGCAGAGGCTTCGATGGCGGCGGGCGATGCGCCGAAGGCGCTGCCCGAGATGCTGTCGTTGCTCCGGGACTTTCCAGCACGGCTCGGGGAGCGCGCAGAGGAAACGCTTTACACCCGGCACCTCGCGGCATCCTGCCGGCTGCGCACCGACGACGCGGCAGGCGCGCTCGCCGAGGCCGAGGACCTCCTGCCGCTCAGAACAGAGGTGCGAGGGCCGCGACACCCGAGCGTCCTGACGACACGGCACCTGGTGGCAACGTGCCGGCAGGGCACCGGCGACGCGGCCGGCGCGCTCGCTGAGGCTGAAGACCTGCTGCCGCTTGAAATCGAGGTTCTGGGGCCGCGGCACCCGGACGTCCTGGCGACCCGATACCTGGTGGCGTCCTGCCGGCAGGGCACCGGCGACGCGGCCGGCGCGCTCGCTGAGGCTGAAGACCTGCTGCCGCTGAGGATCGAGGTGCAGGGGCCGCGGCACCCGGACGTCCTGGCGACCCGATACCTGGTGGCGTCCTGCCGGCAGGACACCGGCGACGCGGCAGGCGCGCTCGCCGAGGCCGAAGACCTGCTGCCGCTTGAAATCGAGGTTCTGGGGCCGCGGCACCCGGACGTTCTGGCGACCAAACTTCTCGCGGGATGGTGTCGCCTGGCTCTGGACGATGTGGAGGAGGCGGTGGCGATGGTTCAAGGGGTGCGCGCGGCGCTCGAGGCAGCGCAGCTAAGGCCGGAGCACATCCTTTTCGCCAGCCTGAATGCCTTGGAGTCCGATCTGGAGCAACGCCGGCGAGACTGACACCGTTTCCGACTGCCGTCGCCCGGGGTCTCGCCTAGCTCCGCGGGGCGATGCGGGTGAGGTGGCCCATCTTGCGACCGGGGCGGGCCTCGCCCTTGCCGTAGAGATGCAGCGCCGCGTCGCGCAGCGCGGCGGCCGGGGCGGCCTCGGTGCCGAGCAGGTTCTGCATCGCGGCATCCGAATGCCGCGCCCCGTCGCCCAGCGGCCAGCCGCAGATCGCGCGGACGTGCTGCTCGAACTGGGAGACGAGGCAGGCGTCGAGGGTCCAGTGGCCGGAATTGTGGACCCGTGGGGCGATCTCGTTGACGACCAGCCCCTCGGCGGTGACGAACATCTCCACCCCGAGCACGCCCACATAGTCGAGCGCGCCCAGGATGCGCCCGGCGATCAGCACCGCGTCCTGCGCCACCGCGGGCGGCACGCGTGCAGGCACGGTCGTCGTGTGCAGGATGCCGTCCCGGTGCAGGTTCTCGCCCGGATCGTAGCAGGCGACGGCGCCGTCGAGCCCGCGCGCCCCGATCACCGAGATCTCGCGGGAGAACGCCACCACCGCCTCGAGCACCGAGGGCACCTGCCCCACCGCCGCCCAGGCCGCCGCCGCGCCTTTTGGCTCCGCGATGCGCGCCTGACCCTTGCCGTCGTAGCCGAGGCGGCGCGACTTCAGGATCGCGGGCGTGCCGATGCGGGAGAGGGCGTCCTTGAGCTCGCCGATCGACGCCACCGCCGCATAGGGTGCCGTGGCGAGGCCGATGCCGCGGAGGAACGCCTTCTCGTCGGCACGGTCCTGCGCCACCTCGAGCGACCGGCGGCCGGGATGGAGGGGGACGCGGCCCAGAGCGTCCACCGCCGCGAGCGGCACGTTCTCGAACTCGAAGGTGACCACGTCGACCTCCGCCGCGAAGGCCCCGAGCGCTGCGGCATCGGTCCAGTCGGCGCGGGTCGTGCGCTCCGTCACCTGGGCGGCGCAGGGATCGGGCCCCGGCTCGAAGACATGGCAGCGCATCCCCAGCCGCGCCGCCGCCAGCGCCAGCATCCGCCCCAGCTGGCCGCCGCCGAGGATGCCGATGCGGCTTCCCGGCGGCAGCGGCTCAGTCATGCGGCGCCTCCTCCACCTCGGCGCTGCGCTGGGCCCGCCAGGCCTCGAGCCGGGCGGCGAGCCCCGCATCGTGCACCGCCAGCATCGCCGCGGCGAGAAGCGCCGCATTCGCCGCCCCCGCGGGTCCGATGGCGAGCGTGCCCACCGGCACGCCGCGCGGCATCTGCACGATGGACAGGAGCGAATCGAGCCCCGAGAGGGCGGAACTCTGCACCGGCACGCCCAGCACCGGCAGCCGGGTCTTGGCCGCCAGCATCCCCGGCAGATGCGCGGCCCCGCCGGCACCGGCGATGATCGCGCACAATCCCCGCGCCACCGCGCCCTCGGCATAGGCAAACATGCGGTCGGGCGTGCGATGCGCCGAGACGATCCGCGTCTCGTAGCCCACTTCCAACGCGTCGAGCACCTCGGCCGCAGCACGCATCGTCGGCCAGTCGGACTGGCTGCCCATGACGATGCCGATCACTGCCGCCCTCCCGTCCCGTGCCTATCCTCAGGCGATGATGTCCGGCGTCAGCTCGTCCTCGATCCGCGCGATCTGGTCCTTGAGCGCCAGCTTCTGCTTCTTGAGCCGCCTGAGCCTCAGCGGGTCGGCGAGGCCGCCCACGTCGAGTGCCGCGATCGCATGGTCGAGGTCGCGGTGCGCGCGCTGGAGGAACTCCAGCTTGATGCGGAGCACCTCGTCGCGGGACATGGTGGGCGGCTCGGTCATGACGCCGCTCTATAGCCTCCCGCGCCCGGGCCGCCTAGGCCCTTGTTTCACGGGACGATGCGCCCCATTTTACCCGGTAACGGAGCCGCCGATAACGGGGCTCCGCCCAAAGTCGCTTCGCACGAGGACTTGAGACATGACCAAGCTCACCTTCGCCTCGCACCCGCATCTGCTCGGGTTCGAGCAGCTCGACCGGCTGGTCGAGCGCACCGCCAAGGCCGGCAACGACGGTTATCCGCCCTTCAACATCGAACAGACCTCCGAGACCTCCTACCGCATCACCCTCGCGGTGGCCGGCTTCGGCGAGACCGATCTCGCGATCACGCTCGAGATGAACCAGCTGATGATCCGCGGCCGCCAGCCCGAGGACGCTTCCGGCCGAGTGTTCCTGCACCGCGGCATCGCCGCGCGTCAGTTCCAGCGCAGCTTCGTGCTCGCCGACGGCGTCGAGGTCGGCAATGCCGCGCTCGAGAACGGGCTCCTGCACGTCGACCTCGACCGCACCGCCCCGGAGAACACCGTGCGCACGATCGAGATCCGGCGCACCGGCGAGGGGGCCACGGCGCCGACCGTCGGTCGCAAGAACGCGGAAAGGACACCGTCATGACCGATTTCCCCAGCCTGCAGCAGAGTGACGCTGACGACCGCATCGTCTACGTCCGCAGCGTGCGCACCGCCGACCTGCCCGAGGAGGTCCAGGCCCAGACCCGGGGGCTCGACCGCCTCTACGCCATCCACGCGGCAGACGGCGCGGTGCTCGCGCTCGTGCCCGACCGGAAGCAGGCCTTCCTCGTCGCCCGCCGCAACGAGCTGTCGCCGGTCAGCGTGCACTGAGGCCCCCTCGCGCGCGCTCCCCGGGCGCCCGCGTCACTCCGCCAGACCCGCCGCCGCGAGATATTTCTCGGCCTCCAGCGCGGCCATGCAGCCCATCCCCGCCGAGGTGATCGCCTGGCGGAAGACGTCATCGGTGATGTCGCCCGCGGCATAGACGCCCGCGATCGCGGTGGCGGTGCTGTCGGGCGCGGTCACCACGTAGCCGCCGTTGTGCAGCGGCAGCTGCCCCGCCACCAGCTCCGAGGCGGGCGCGTGCCCGATCGCCACGAACACGCCCGTGCAGGCCAGCTCCCGCGCCTCACCGCTCCCCACATCGCGCAGCCGCACGCCGGTCACGCCCGGCGGCGTCTCCTGCCCAAGCACCTCGACCAGCTCATGCAACCAGAGCACCTCGGTCCTGGGATGCTTGAAGAACCGGTCCTGGAGGATGCGCTCGGCCCTCAGCGCGTCGCGGCGGTGGATCAGCGTCACCTTCGAGGCGAAGTTCGTCAGGAACAGCGCCTCCTCGACCGCGGTGTTGCCGCCGCCGATCACCACCACCTCCTGCCCGCGATAGAAGAACCCGTCGCAGGTCGCGCAGGCAGACACGCCGAAGCCCTTGAACTTCTCCTCACTCGCCAGCCCCAGCCATTTCGCCTGCGCGCCGGTCGCGAGGATCACCGCGTCGGCGGTGAAGCTCGTGCCGCTGTCGGTCTCGGCCCGGAACGGCCGCACGGACAGGTCGAGCGCCGAGACGTGGTCGGCGACGATCTCGGCCCCGGTGGAGCGGGCATGAGCCTCCATGCGGCTCATCAGATCCGGCCCCTGCACCTCGATATCGCCGATCCAGTTCTCGACCTCGGTGGTGATGGTGAGCTGCCCGCCCGGCTGGATGCCCTGGACGAGCACGGGCGCGAGCATCGCCCGCGCGCCGTAGACGGCGGCGGTATAACCGGCGGGCCCGGAGCCGATGATCAGGAGGCGGGTGTGGCGGGTGGCGGACATGGTTGCGATCGACCCTCTGGCGGCGGCGCGGGCCTTATAGACGCGCCGCGTAGCCGGGGGAAGCAGGCGCGACGAAGCGCCCCGCCGTTTGCGATGCTTGCGCAAAACGGGAAGATTCTTGCGCATAGCGGTCTTCGGCGATAACCAATGGCAACGCAGCTTTGGACCTTCCCCGCCCATGCCCGGCATCAAGCTCGATTCCATCGACCGCCAGATCCTCGCCGAACTCCAGGCCGACGGGCGGATGACCAATGTCGAGCTGTCGCGGCGCGTGGGCATCTCGGCGCCGCCGTGCCTGAGGCGAGTGCGCGCGCTCGAGGAGCTGGGGCTGATCCGCGGCTATCACGCCGACGTCAACGCCCGCGAGCTCGGCTTCGAGGTGCAGGTCTTCGCGATGGTCGGCCTGTCGAGCCAGGCGGAGGCCGATCTCGCGGCTTTCGAGGCCCGCGCCCGCGACTGGCCGCTGGTGCGCGAATGCCACATGCTCAACGGCGAGATCGACTTCATCCTCAAGTGCATCGCGCCGGATCTCTCGACCTTCCAGACCTTCCTGACCGAGGAGCTGACCGCGGCCCCGAAGGTTGCGAGCGTCAAGACCAGCCTGGTGATCCGCTGCGCCAAGGACGAGCCCGCCGTTCCCTTCGACGTCTTCGAGGCCCGCGCCCGGGCGCGTACCTGAGCGCGGGGCTTCAGAGCACGATCGCCGAGAGAAGCCGCCCGTAGTCCGGCTCGCCGGCATGGGTC
>JBBQRM010000133.1:0-7744 GCA_038214855.1 Rhodobacterales bacterium
GCGCCCGCGCGCCGAAGGCGATCGCCCGGCCGCGGGTGTCGCGGATCGGGAACATGATGCGCCCGCGGAACCGGTCGTAGGGCGTGCCGGTCTCGGGAATTCCCACGAGCCCGGCTTCGGCGAGCAGCGCCGGCGCAAAGCCCGCGCCCGTCAGATGCTCCAGCAGCGCCGTGCGCGCGTCCGGCGCGAAGCCGAGCTCGAAGTCCGCCCGCGTCTCCGCGCTCAATCCCCTTCGGTCGAGATACGCGCGCGCCTGCGCCGCGCGGGCGGTGCCGAGCTGCAGGCGAAAGAATCGCACCGCCGCCTCCATCGCCTCCGCGAGCCCCGTGGCCGCCTGGTCGCGGGCGGCGGTGTACGGATCGGGCGCAGGCACCGTCATCCCCGCATCGCGCGCGAGCAGCTCCACCGCCTCCATGAAGCCCAGGGCTTCGGTCTCGCGCACGAAGCTCAGCGCATCGCCCTTCGCCTGGCAGCCGAAGCAATAGTAGAAGCCCTTGGCGTCATCGACGTGGAACGAGGCGGTCTTCTCGGCGTGGAAAGGGCAGGGCGCCCAGTAGTCGCCGCGCGCGACATTGGTCTTGCGCGTGTCCCAGACGAGCTTGCGCCCGACCACCTGCGCCAGCGAGACGCGGCTGCGCAATTCCTCGATGAAACCGGGCGGCAGAGCCATGCGCGACTATCCTCCCCGCGCGCGACCTTGGCAAGCCCGCGCCGCCCCCGTCTCACAGATGCCTCGCGCCTTAACCTTCGTTAATATCAGGTAAATTCAACGGATTTTGTCCAGCAAACTCAAGGCCCGTTGTCGCCTTTCACAGTGAAAGCCGCCCGCTTTCACACCGCGGCCCGCCCGCAGCTCACCTTGCCGGTTCGATCTCGGCGCTGCCCCGCGGGGCGCCCGAGGTCCGGTCCAGCACCCGGATGCGCTCCTGCCCGGCCGCATCCACCGTGACCACCGCCACCCAGTCCGACCCCAGCGTCACCGCCCGCGCGCTCTCCCCCGCCGGCAGGCTCAGGCTCTCGGGCAGCGCGACCGGTGGGGCGAGCGCGTTCAGGCGGATGACAAGCAGCCCCACCACCGTTATCACCCCCACGATCAGCGTCAGCGTCAGCGCCGTCACCAGACGGCGCAGCGCGCGCAGGCGGCGCGGCTCGGGGGCCTCGTCGAAAACTCGAGGCATCTAGGTCCGCCCGTCCATGGCATCGCTCTCGTCGGAACTGCGGCTGCGGCTCGGGGACGCCCCGGCCGTCCGCCTCGATAAGGCCTTGGCGGCCGCGGTGCCAGAGGGCTCGGGCCTGTCGCGCTCCGCCCTCGCGCGGCTGATCACGGAGGGCGCGGTCTCCCGCCCCGACGGCACCGTGCTCGGCGACCCCAGGATGCGCGTCTGGCCCGGCGAGGAGCTGGTCCTGCGCCTCGATCCTCCGCGCCCCGACCGCGCCGCGCCCGAGGCCATCCCGCTCGCCATCGTCTTCGAGGACGCGCATCTGATCGTCGTCGACAAGCCGGCCGGCATGGTGGTCCATCCCGCGCCCGGCGCGGCCTCCGGCACGCTCGTCAACGCCCTCCTCGCCCATTGCGGCGGCAGCCTCTCGGGCATCGGCGGCGTCGCGCGGCCCGGCATCGTGCACCGGATCGACAAGGACACCTCCGGGTTGCTGGTGGCGGCCAAGACCGACGCCGCCCATCAGGGGCTCGCCGCGCAATTCGCCGCGCATACCGTCCTGCGCCGCTATCTCGCGCTCTGCCGCGGCGCGCCCGACGCGGGCGACCCCCGGCTCGCGGGACTGCCGGGGACCGGCTTCGAGCCCGGCGGCATCCTGCGCATCGAAGGCAACATCGACCGCCACGGCGGCGACCGCAAGCGCATGGCGGTGGTGCGCGGCGGCGGCAAGGCCGCCGTCACGCGGGCACGGGTGTGCGAACGCTTCGGCGCGGGTCCGCGCCCCGTGGCGGCGCTGGTGGAATGTCGGCTCGAGACCGGACGGACCCACCAGATCCGCGTGCATCTCGCCCATGTCGGCCATCCTCTGGTCGGCGACCAGGTCTACGGCCGCGCCCGCCCGGTCGCGGCAGGGGCGCTCGGGCCCGAGGCGGAGACAGCCCTCCAGACCTTCCCGCGCCAGGCGCTGCACGCGGCCGCCCTCGGCTTCGTGCATCCCGCGACCGGCGAGACGCTCGACTTCGAGGCGCCGTTGCCCCCCGATCTCGCGGAATTGTTGACGGCGCTGCGCCGGAGTTCCGAAACGGAGACGTTTAACAAACCGTAGAGAGCGATATAATAGTCTGTGAACAGCCCCGGCCGCGCTGAGGCCGCCGCCGGGGTCGGAGGACGCACCATGAGCTACACCCGACTGCCGGCTCCCTCGCCCGAACAGGGACTGTCGCGCTACATGCAGGAGATCCGCAAGTTTCCGATGCTCGAGCCCGAGCAGGAATACATGCTCGCCAAGGCCTGGGTCGATCACGGTGACAAGGAGTCCGCGCACCAGCTCGTCACCTCGCACCTGCGCCTCGCGGCGAAGATCGCGATGGGCTACCGCGGCTACGGCCTGCCGCCGGCTGAGGTGATCTCGGAGGCCAACGTCGGGTTGATGCAGGCGGTCCGCCGATTCGACCCCGAGAAGGGATTCCGCCTCGCGACCTACGCGATGTGGTGGATCCGCGCCTCGATCCAGGAGTACATCCTGCGTTCGTGGAGCCTGGTGAAGATGGGCACGACCGCGGCGCAGAAGAAGCTGTTCTTCAACCTGCGCAAGGCCAAGAACAAGATCGGCGCCATCGAGGAGGGCGAGCTGCGCCCCGAGAACGTCGCGCGCATCGCCCACGACCTGAGCGTCACCGAAGCCGAGGTGATCTCGATGAACCGCCGCATGGCCGGCGGCGACGCGAGCCTCAACGCCCAGATCAAGTCCGACGGCGAGGGCGCGGCCGAATGGCAGGACTGGCTCGAGGACGAGGACGCCGACCAGGCCACGGCCTTCGCCGAGCGCGACGAGATGGAAGGCCGCCGCGAGCTCCTGCTCGAGGCGATGCGCGAACTCAACGAGCGCGAACGCCACATCCTCACCGAGCGCCGCCTCAAGGACGACCCGGTGACGCTCGAGGACCTCTCCCAGGTCTACGACGTCAGCCGCGAGCGCATCCGCCAGATCGAGGTCCGCGCCTTCGAGAAGCTCCAGAAGAAGATGCGCGAGCTCGCCGCCGAGCGCGGCATGGTGCCGGAGCTGAACTGACGCGCCTCCCGGTCACGCCAGCGTGAACCGACGCCCGCCGCCTCCGGCGTAGGCGCGGGGAAACGCGTTCCAACCGGGGGAGACACGACAATGCGCATCTGCGTCACGACCGCATGGACCTCGACGAGACCGATGCCGCGCGATCCTGGAACTCCTCGCATCCCACCGGCGGCGGCTGCAGCCTCGAGGCGCTGCGCGGCACCGGTGGCGAGGGCCTGGTCTACTGCTTCGCGACCGACTGAGCGGCGGCCCGCTCCCGCGGCGGGCGGAACGCATGGGCCGGTCCGGCGTTGAGGGGCGACGGACCCGCCGCCTGTCTATCTAACGAAGGGCTTTTTCATGGATTTGATCCGCATCGTCATCGCCATCCTGCTGCCGCCGTTGGGGGTGTTTCTCCAGGAGGGGCTCGGCAAGCACTTCTGGATCAACGTCCTGCTGACGCTCCTCGGCTACATCCCCGGCATCGTGCACGCGGTCTGGATCATTGCGCGGCGCTGAGACGAACCTTCCCTCCGCGGCACGTATGGCGGCGCCCGACCACCGCGCCGAGATCGAGAAGCTGGACCGGCTGGCCGACCTGCTCGACAGCCGCTACCGCATCCCGGTCTTCGGCTGGCGCTTCGGCTGGGACGCGATCCTGGGCCTCGTGCCCGGCGTAGGCGACGTGGCGGCGGCGCTGCCCTCGGCCTACCTCATCTGGCGCGCGCATCAGCTCGGCCTGCCGCGCAGCGCCATCGTCGATATGGCCGGCAATGTCGCGCTCGACACGGTGGTGGGCTCGGTGCCGATCCTCGGCAGCGTGTTCGACGTGGCGTTCAAGGCCAACCGCCGCAACTTCGCGGTGATGCGGCGGCACCTCAACGAGGCGATGCTCGCCGAGGCGGGCCAGCCGACCGATCTCTCCAAGGGCTGATCGCGCCGCGCCGTTAACGCTGCGCTCGGATTTTCGTCGAGCTTTCAGCTTCTCGCAAGTATTCCCGCCTAGACCGTCGATGAACGGCCGCCCGCACACGAGTTTGGGGTGGCTCGATCGATCGAGAAGGGGGTTCGCGATGCTCGTCACCACACGTATCGTCCTGGGGGCCTCGGTCCTCGCCCTCGCCGGCTGCGCGACCACGCTCGCCCCGATGGACGCGCCGCCGCCCGCCGCCGCGCTGGTCGAAGTGCCGCCGCCGGTCGTCGTAGCACCTTCCCCCGTGGCCACGCCCGCACCCGCAGCCAAGCCGGAGCCGCGGCCGCAGGACCTGCGCTACGCGGCGCGGGCCGACGGCGAGCGGATGCTCGCCGGCATCGACACGGCGCGCATCGATTCGGAGATGCTGCGCACCCGCGTCCCCTACGCCACCGACGAGGCGCCGGGGACCGTGGTGATCGACAGCGCCGACCATCACCTCTACCTGGTCGAGCCCGAGGGGATGGCCACCCGCTACGGCGTGGCGATCGGCAAGGAAGGCTTCGGCTGGACCGGCACCGGCACGATCGCGCGCACCGCCCGCTGGCCGCGCTGGACGCCGCCGGCGGAGATGATCGCGCGCGATCCGTCGCTGGCGAGATGGGCGGACGGGATGCCGGGCGGCACCGACAACCCGCTCGGCGCCCGGGCGCTCTACATCTACTTCGGCGAGCAGGATTCCGGCTATCGCATCCACGGGACCAACGCGCCCTCGAGCATCGGCCGCTCGGCCTCCTCCGGCTGCTTCCGGATGCTCAACCAGGACGCGATCGACCTCTACGACCGGATCGAGCGCGGCGCCAGGGTCGTCGTGCTCTGACGCGACGCCAAGGTGGTCGTGCTCTGACGCGACGCCAAGGTGGTCGGGCTCTGACGCGACGCCACGACAGTCGCCGTCTGACGCCCCTCGCGCCGGCGTCCGGCGAGCAGGAGCATCCCCGCGCCCACCAGCCCCATCGGCAGCGCTGCGGGCAGGCCTCATGCTCAAGGGCGTGGCGCTGCGCGACATCGTCGAGCTTGGCGCACCTCCCGGACCACGATCCGCCAGCAGGCCCAGGCGATCTATCGCAAGGGCGGCCTCTCGGGCCGCGTCGAATTCGCGGCCTACTTTCTCGAATCGCTGTTCGAACCTCGCGCCGCTGCGGCCTCGAATCGCGCTTCGACAGCAGGTGTCACGCGCGCCTGAGACGTCCTCCGGACGGCCGGAGCGGTCGTTGCCCCGCGCGGACAATTCCTCTATGCGTCCGCGGCAAAGGTCGCTGCCGCCACGGAAATCCCGTGGCTGGGCACCGGGACCGTAGCGGAGGGCCCAGGGTTTGGATCGAAACGGGAAACGCCCGGCGGCTCGGTGGCCGGCGTGGCTGGTACTTGCGCCGCTGATCGTTGTGCTGGCGGCGGCCTCGTTCCTGCCGCTGGTCGAGACCAACACCTGGTGGATCCGTTTTCTCGACTTTCCGCGCCTCCAGATCGGACTGGCGCTCCTCGCGGCTGTCCTGCTCTTCCTGGTGCTGCTTCGCCGGCCGGGTGCTGCGGGATGGGCGGTGATCGCGCTCGGTTCCGCAGCCCTCGGCTACCAGATCTACAAGCTCTACCCCTATACGCCGCTCGTGCCGGCGATGGCGCGCGCCGTCTCCGACTGCCCGGCCGAGGCGCGTCTGCGGGTGCTGGTGGCGAACGTGCAGCGGTCGAACGAGCGCGCCGACGAACTCTTCGCCATCGTGGCCGAGGCGGATCCCGACGTGCTCGTCCTGCTCGAGACCGACGAATGGTGGGACCGGCGGCTGGCGTCGCTGGAGGGATTGCCCCACCGCATCCAGTCGATCCCCGAGGATGCGCTCTACTTCGGGATGCACCTGCTCTCGCGCCATCCGCTGGTCGACCCCGAGGTGCGGTTCTTCTTCGACGCCGACACGCCCTCGATCGTCGCGGGCATCGCCCTGCCGGATGGCGGGGCGATCGACATCGTCGGCCTCCATCCGCGCCCGCCGGAGCTGTGGCAGCCGACGACGATGCGCGACGCGCATCTCTACGCCGCGGCGACGGAGGCGGCCGGCTCGGAAGCCGCCTCGATCGTCGTCGGCGACTTCAACGCCGCACCCTGGGAGCGCGTCAACCGGCGGGCGATGCGGATCGGCGGTCTGCTCGACCCGCGGGTCGGCCGCGGCCTCTATCCGAGCTACGCCACCGACAGCCTCGTCAAGAAGTGGCCGATCGACCAGGTGCTCTTCGAGGACGAGCTCGCCCTGCTGGACTTCCGCAAGCTGCGCAGCTTCGGCTCCGACCACTATCCGATGATGGCCGATCTCTGCCATGCGCCCGGCGTCGCGGATCGCCAGTCGCCGCCAGCCATGGCCGAGGACGATCTGCGCGAGGCCGAAACGGCGATGGAGGCTGCCCGCGCCCTTCAGGACTAGGCGCGCCTGACGCCGCTCCGGCCGAAACGCCCTCGTCGTGGATTTTCAAGTTGTTTTCAGTTAACATCACCGAATTGGCAAAATATAGTTTTGGGGGTCGCTGACATGCTTTCTTTGACCGACGCCGCTTCTCGCGCGCAATGGTTCGGTGCGGCAGGGGCGTTTATTGGCGTGGAGCCCGTGCGGCTCGATTATGGCACGACCCGGGTGCCCGCCGCCCGCGACGGCTTCGTCGCCAGCAGCCGGGACTTCGGCGGCTTGCTGGAGGACGCGAGCGACGCGCCCTATCTGCAGACCCATCCGGCCTGGCAGCCCAACGGCAAGATCGTCGGGATCTATCCACCCTACCGGGTCTCGGATGACGACGTGTTCACCGCCAATGTCGGCTTTCTATCCGGTGCGCGGGGCAGCGACGGCGTGACTTTCATCTTCGGCGTGATCCCCGACGCCGACAGCCCGCCCGAGACCGGCGATTTCTTCGAGAGGTTGCGCGCACGGCGCCTGCGCGAGCGGTTTACCGAGCTCGCGCGCATCGACAAGGACTACGACGGCCGTCTGCAGGAGATGTCGGTGCGCCTCGGCCGGTTCGCGGGCCAAGCGGTGCGTCCGGTCATTATGGTGGAGGCGGGCGCGGGGTCCGGCCAGGATTGGGCGGCCTGGTCGCGCCCGGTCATCGATGTCCGGCGCGAGATCGCCTTCACCGGCTTCCAGTGCCTCGAGGAATCGACCTCCGGCTGGTCCGCCTTCCGGCGTCGCCGGCGCCGGTCGTGGAGCTCGGACGAGTTCGCCCTGCTGGTCCATGTGCTGGGCTTCGACGAGGCCGGCGGCGAGCAACGCTGTGCGGGGGCACAATACCGCGCCACGTCCTCGGTGGACAGCGGCGATTCTTTCTCCTTCGCGCCGATGGTGTTCGGCTTCGCGCCGTCGGAGGTGCGGCATCTCGAGGTGCGCATGGTCGGGCTCGAGATCGACGGCGCGGGCGCGACGGACTACCTCGCCGAGTACGCGTTCAACTCCTGGGTCGGCACGACCTTCCTGCCGGGAGACGGCACGCGCTACTCGTCCAATTCTGCGTATTACGGCCCCCGGTCCGGCAACGAGCACAACCGGCTCGCGGCCGATTACTGGCGGGTGGAGTCCGACCGGA
>JBBQRM010000134.1:0-7740 GCA_038214855.1 Rhodobacterales bacterium
CCTCGGACTGGTTGAAGGAGAAGGCGAGGTCGATCTCGCCGTCGGCCATCAGCTGCTTGAGCTCGGTTCCCG
Organism: Rhodobacterales bacterium; assembly: GCA_038214855.1. Classification (GTDB taxonomy): domain Bacteria; phylum Pseudomonadota; class Alphaproteobacteria; order Rhodobacterales; family Rhodobacteraceae; genus Amaricoccus. The sequence goes on from JBBQRM010000134.1 coordinate 73, forward strand.
TCGCCGGAAAGGTCCGGCCGCTGCGCCATAGCTCCGGGTTCAGCCGATCGAAATAGGTCCAGAGCGGCACAGTCAGGGCGTCGTAATCCGCCTCCCCCACGGGGCGTTGCAGCGCCTCGGCCTCGGGAACAAGCGCGATGGCGGCTTGCTTGAGGAAGCTGGCACCGAGGAAGTCCGGCGGCTGGGGATAGGTGAAGCGGCCGGGATTGGCCGCGGTCCATTCCGCCAGCGCCTCGATCGAATGCGGCGGATCGGCCAGGCGGGCTGTGTCGTGGTAGAAGACGATCTGCGCCATGCCCCAGGGCGCTTCGAGCCCGTCGGTGGGCACGGTGAAGTCGCTGACGACCGTGGGCTTGCCTTCGACATCGACGTATTGCCAGTTCGGCATCTCCTCGACCCAGGGGCCGTAGAGCAGACCCGCGTCCTTCATCGCCGCGAAGTTCGGGCCGTTGATCCAGATGAGATCGACCGCGCCGCCGGTGTCGCGCCCGGCGGCCTTCTCGCCGACGACGCGGCTGACCGCCTCGGCGGTGTCGGCGAGCTTGACCTGGGTCACCTCAACGCTGAAGCGGTCTTCCACCTCTCGCGCGGCCCAAGCGATGAAGTCGTTGCGGCGCGGATCGCCACCCCAGGCGTGGAAGTAGACCTCCTGCCCAAGCGCCGCCTCGAGCACGGCGGGCCAGTCGGCGGGATCGGGTCGGTCCTGCGCCTGCACGGGCAGGGCGAGGAGGGCGAGCAGGGCGAGAAGCGGTTTGAACATTCAGGGGTTTCCGGAGACTGAACGACAGGGGCGGGCCGGGCGGCGGGCGCGCCCGCTCCGGGCTTCTCTACGCCATTCGCCGCCGCGAGGCGATTCGTTTCGCCGACGCTCACGCTTGCCTTTGCGCGTGCCTGTGTCCAGATGATGCCTCCGGCCGGGTCCCGCCCGTTCGCACCGAGAAAGGCCTGAGGCTCTGCCCTTGTTGCCGCTGCCGAACCCGCTGCGCAGACGCCTGTCCCGGCGCCTGGTGCGTGCCGCTCGCGCCCCCGGCCGTGAGGCGGACATGTCGCTGGGCGAGCTGGTGGAGACGCTCGGCGAGCGGTCCTTTGCCTGGTCGTTGGTGCTGTTCGCGGTGGTCAATCTGGTACCGATGCCGATCGGCTCCAACATGATCACGTCGATCCCGCTGATCCTGGTGACCGCACAGATGGCCTGGGGCCTGCCGCAGATGCGCCTGCCGGCCTTCATCATGCGTCGGCAGGTCAACCGCAAAGGCTTCCAGAAGCTGGTGCTGCGCCTCGGCCCGGTGATCCGGCCGATCGAGCGGATGCTGCGGCCGCGGCACCTCTACCTGTTCACGCCGCGGCTCGAGCGGATGGTGGCGATCTTCCTGCTCCTGGTTTCGGTGGCGCTGTTCATGCCGATCCCGCTCAGCGGCTACCTGCCTGCGGGGGCGCTGCTGATCGCAGGCGTGGGCCTGGTGGAGCGCGACGGGCTGGTGCTGCTCGGCGGGCTCGTTCTCGGCGCGGTGGCGATCGGGGTGACGGCGGCGGTGGGCGCGATGCTAGTGGCGGGGGTGGAGGCGCTGGCGCATTGACGCACGTTCTGCGGCCTGCCACTCTCCTTGTCTGGGAGCTTCGGGTGGAGAAAGGTTGCGCATGTTGCGTCTCACTGGTCGCGCTCTCTTGCTGATTATGCCGTTTTCGCTCGTCGCCGGCTGCGCCGATCCTGCGATCGGCCCCACCATCGACACGCCGCCCGTGCTCGTGCCCGTGGTCGTGGACCCGCCCGGACCGGCCCCGGCGACCACCGAGACGCTGGTGCGCTGCGACGACGGCGGCGATGCGGGCGGGGTGGTGGTCGACGGCGTCTGCATCTAGGGGCGCGCCGGCGATCTTGCCGGTTGTGGGGCGCGCGGTTAACGTTCGGTGGACGCCACCATCCGGAAGCCGCATGACCGCGACCGCCGACTGGAGTTTTCCCACGACCGTCCGCTTCGGCGCCGGGCGCATTTCCGAGCTTGCAGATGCCTGTGCTGCCGCGGGGATCGGGCGGCCGCTCCTCTTCGCGGATCCGGGCCTTGCGGCGGCGGGTATCTCGGGACGCGCGCTCGAAGTGCTGCGCGGCGGCGGGTTGGCACCGGGCGTCTTCGACGCCATTCGGGCCAATCCCACGGGCGAGACGGTGGCAGCCGGCCTCGAGGCGCTGCGCGACGGCGGCCACGACGGGGTGGTGGCGCTGGGCGGCGGCTCGGCGCTCGATACCGGCAAGGCGGTGGCGCTGATGGCGGGTCAGAGCCGGAAGATCTGGGAACTCACCGACGCAAGCGACAACTGGCGGCGCGCTGATCCCGCCGGCATCCTGCCGGTCGTGGCGGTGCCGACGACCGCCGGCACCGGTTCGGAGGTCGGCCGCGCGAGCGTGGTCACCGACGCCGCCACGCAAACGAAAACGGTAATTTTCCACCCCCGGATGCTGCCGGCGCAGGTGATCCTCGACGCGGAGCTGACGCGGGGACTGCCTCCGGCGCTGACCGCAGGGACCGGCATGGACGCGCTCGCGCATTGTCTCGAGGCCTATTGCGCGCCCGGCTTCCATCCGATGGCCGAGGGCATCGCCGTGGAGGGCATCCGGCTCGTGCGCGCGCATCTGCTCGCGGCCTACCGCGACGGCGGCGATCTGGAGGCGCGGGCAGGAATGCTCGCGGCCGCGGCGATGGGGGCGGTGGCGTTCCAGAAGGGGCTCGGGGCGATCCATGCGCTGTCGCACCCCGTGGGGGCGCTCTACGACACGCATCATGGGCTGACCAACGCGGTGTTCATGCCCTACGTGCTCGACTTCAACCGCGAGGCGGTGGGGCCGAGAATCGAGCGGCTGGCGGCCTGGCTGGGGCTCGAGGGCGGGTTCGCGGGATTTCTCAATTTTGTGCTGCGGCTGAGGCGCGATCTCGGCATCCCGCACACGCTCGACCGCATCGGCGTGAACGATAGGCGCTTCGCGCGGATGGCGACGATGGCGGTGGCCGATCCGACCGCCGCCGGCAATCCGCGGCCGCTGATCGAGGCGGATGCGCTGGCGCTCTACGGACAGGCTTACGAGGGGCGGCTCGGCTGAGGTCGCCGATCGTGCACAATCGGTTTCCGCGGGCGGCGGCGCATCGCGCGGGGTTTCCGGCTATGTCTCGCCGACAACCACAACAGCGAGAGGAACGCGGCGATGGCAAGGGTCCTGGTGCTCTATTATTCGAGCTTCGGCCATATGGAGGCGATGGCGAAGGCCGCTGCCGACGGTGCGCGCGAGGCGGGCGCTGAGGTGACGGTTAAGCGCGTGCCCGAGCTCGTCCCCGAGCAGGTCGCCCGCGACAGCCACTACAAGCTTGACCAGGAGGCGCCGACAGCCGAGCCTGCGGAGCTCGCGGATTACGACGGCATCCTATTCGGCGTGCCGACCCGCTACGGCAACATGCCGGCGCAGATGAAGAATTTTCTCTACCAGACCGGCGCGTTGTGGACGAGCGGGGCGCTGATCGACAAGGTGGGTTCGGTCATGTCCTCGACCGCGACCCAGCACGGCGGGCAGGAGACCACGATCATCACCACCCAGATCGTGCTCCAGCACCACGGGATGGTGATCGTGCCGCTGAGCTATGCCTATCGGGACCAGATGGGTACCGATGTGCTGCGCGGCGGCTCGCCCTACGGGATGACGACGGTGACCGGCGGCGACGGGTCGCGGATGCCCTCGGAGCAGGAACTCGAAGGGGCGCGCTTCCAAGGCGAGCGGGTCGCGCGGATCGCAGCGAAGATGCACGATTGACGGGGTTCGGCGGAGGGGGCGGCCGGCGGGGCTGCACGGTGTTGCACGGTGTTGCACGGTGCAACAAGGATCCGGCTACTGAAACCGTCGAAAAACAGCGTTCTTGCGGTGACACGTGACCGGTGCGCGGGGCGGAGCTTGGACCTTGCCGTCGGGCGGAGTTTCGGGTGCCAAGCGGCGGGGTCAGGCGGAGGCGCTGCGCATCAGGTTGCGCGGGCGGCGCAGGTCTCAACGGCCGCGCGGCGACGCGGTCTGCGCCTTTCTCGCTCACAGCCCTCCGAGCCAGCGCATCCGGGCGCCGAGGTCGGGGGCGGCGAAGGCGAGCGAGCCGAGCACGACCGTCTGCGCGCCCGAGCTGCGCAGCACCGGGACCGTCGCCTCGCGGATGCCTCCGTCCGCCGCGAGAAGGATGTCGCGGCCGCTTGCGGAAATCGCCTGCCGCGTCTCGCGCAGGCGGCTGGGCGCCGCGGGGGCGAGGCCTTGCCCCTTCACGCCGATCGCGGTTCCGAGCAGAGTTACCAGGGCCACACGGTTGAGATGGGGAAGGATGGCATCGACCGGCGTCTCGACCCGTAGGGCCAGTCCTGAAGCCGAGCCCGCAGCCGCGACCGCCGCCAGACCCTCGTCCGCCGCCCGGTTCTCCGCGTGCACGCTGATCAGGTCGGCGCCCGCGGCGGCGAACTGCGTCGCCTGGTCGGCAAGGATCTCGTCGGCGACCATCAGATGGACGTGGATCGGCTTCGCCCAGACTTCGCGCAGCCGCGCGACGAGGTCCGGGAAGAAGAGCAGCGCTGGGGCGAAATGCCCGTCGGCGACGTCGATGTGGAGGATGTCGGCGTGCTCGGCGATGCGCATCATCTCCGCCTCGAGCCGCAGCAGATCCGACGACCAGACGGAGAACTCGGCGATCAGCCGGTCGCGGGGCAGGGCGGCGATCCAGTCGGGGTGCGGGCAGCGGGGCATATTAGACCTCCTGAAGGAAGGCGGCGAGCGTGGCGTGGAGCTCGGTGAAGTGCGCTTCCCGGTCGCGCCCCTTCGGCGTGAGGACGGCGAGCCGGGCGCCGGGGATCAGGGCTCCGAGCCGGTGTGCGAGGCCGAGCGGGTGGATCGCATCCTCATGGGTGCCGATCACGAGCGTGGGTAGGTTGAGTTGCGCGAGCTCCGCCTCCGTAACGCCGGGACCGTCGGCGGAGATCGCGAGGAGGAGCCGCGCGGTCTCCGCCGCCTGCGGGCGGTCGAAGAAGCCGAGGAGCGAGGCGATGTTGTCCGGCGCGCACGCACCGAGGTCGCGGGCGAGGCGGCTCTGCAGGAAGGCCGCGCGGGCATCAGGGGGCGGCAGCGTCGCGAGCAGGCGGCCGACCTCGGCGTTGGGACGGAGGTTTTCGGGGGCGGGACTGGCGATCCAGGCGGGCCGCACCAGCGCGAGCGCGCGCACCAGATCGGGCCGCCGCACGGCTAGGCGGAGGGCCATGGCCGCGCCCATGGAGATGCCGCCCAGAACCACCGGTGCGGCGAGCTCGGCCTCGATCAGTGCTGCGAGATCGCCGGCGAAATGCGCGATGGCGTAGGGCGCGGTCGCGGTCGAGCTTCCGTGGCCCCGGCACTCGAGCGTTATCATCCGGTAGCGCCGGTCGTCGGGGAAGGCCTCGGCGGTCTGCGCCACGTCGCCGCCGAGGCCATGCTGGAAGACGACCGGCAGGCCGGCGCCGCCGCTGTCGAACCAGGCGAGCGTGGTGTCGCCGCGCTCGAACGTGCGGCGCCGGAGCTGGTCGCGGGTCACCCCGGCCCGGCCCTACTGCGCAGGAAGGCCGCCACCTGCGGCGCGTCTGTGGCACTCATCCCGTGGGCGACGAGGTCGCCGTCGAAGCCGGCGGACCGTAACGCGGCGATGTAAAGGTCGAAGTCGATCACGCCCGCTCCCGCCGCGACGAAATTGCCGGCAGAATCGCGGTCCTTGGCATGGGCGAGGAGGATGCGGTCCGCGAGCAGGTCCGTGGCCTCGGCTACGAGGTCGCGCCTGCGGTCGGCGGTCTCGACCTCGAAGAGGTTGGCGGGATCGAGCACGATCCCGAGGCAAGGGCTGGCGAGTTCGTCGATCAGCGCGCGCGCCCGGGCGGCACCGTCCACGACGTTCGCAAGCTCGGGCTCGATACCGAGCCGCAGGCCGTGGCGCTCGGCAATCCTGCAAGCTTTGGCCATTTCCGCCAGCAGATCCCGCCACGCCGCCGCGCTCGCGTTGTCGGGGTGGGCGCGCCACTGGTCGCAGGGGTCGCGGGTGCCGGTGCAGAGCGTGACGAGCGGTGCGCCGATCGCGACCGCGGCCTCGGCAATCACCTCGAGCCGCGCGAGACCCCGGGCACGGACGGCGGGATCGGGGTGGATCATGTTGTAGGTGCCCGAAAGCGCGGAGATGACGATGCCGCTCCGTTCCGCGGCCGAGACGACTGCCGCCGGGAACTCGGGGGCGACCGCGTCGGGCATGGAGGGCAGACCGGAGCAGGCGAGATTGTACTGGACCGTCTCGAACCCGGCGGCGCGGGCGGCCGCGAGCACCGCGGCGGGGCCGGTTCCGGGGAAGGTCCTGGCGAAGGCGCCGATCCGCATCAGAGCGCGCCTTCCACGTCCGCGAGGCGCTGCGGGCGGCCGGTGGCGACGGAGCGGGCAACGGCGACCATCGCGCGGACGCAGGCTGTGCCGTCCTCGGGGCCCGCGCCCTCCATCGGCGCGCCGTCGAGGATCGCTGCGGCGAAGCCTTCGAGCTGGCGGCGGTAGAAGTGGCCGTCGGGTCCGAGCACGCGGCGGGTCGCGGCGTCGCGCTCGTCAAAGATGTCCACCTCGCTGGTCCTGAAGAACCACGGGTTGAAGGTCCGCCCGAGGATCGAGCCTTTCTCGCCGTAGATCTGGAAGCCCTCGTGCCAGTCCATGCGGACCGCCACGGTAAGGTCGAGGTGGCCGAGAGCGCCGCTGGTGAACTCGACGTCGACGAACCAGCAACGCATGCCGGCGCGGCTGGAGAGGCGGGCATCGACCGCCTCGATCGGGCCGGCGAAGTAGCGGGCGGTGTCCAGCAGATGGCTGCCGTGGGCGAGCATGTAGTAGCGGTCGAGGTCGGCCTTGGGGTCCTCGGACGGCTTGCGGGCGGCGCGGCTGGTGACGATGCGCGGCTGGACGGCATCGGTCATCGGGTAGCGGTGCGTGCTGTCGCAGTACCAGGCCTTGAGCGCGGCCATCTCGCCCATCCCGTCGGCGATGAAGGCGCGGGCGGCCTGGAGGCCGGCGTCGTAGCGCTTCATGTGGCCGATCTGGACGATCCTGCCGGCGCGCGCGGCGGCGGCGGCGAGCGCTTCGGCTTCGGCCACGTCGGCGCAGAGGGGCTTCTCGACCAGAACGTGCTTGCCGGCCTCTAGGGCGCGCAGCGCGGCGGGGACGTGGAAGGCATCGGCGGTGGCGACGATCACCGCCTCGAGCTCGGGGTCGGCGAGCATTGCGTCGTAATCGGCGTAGGAGCGCTCGGGGGCATGCGTCGCTTCCATGCGCGCGCGCAGGTCGTCGGCCACGTCGCAGATGGCGTGAAGGGTGGCGTTCGCCGCCTTGGTGCAGCTCTCGAAATGCGCGGCCTGGGCGATGGGGCCGCAGCCGAGCACGCCGACGCGGAGCAGGCGATCCTGCTCTTTCGCCATCTCAGGCCGTCCCCCGCCGGTCGCAGCCGGCGGGTGTCCACGCTTGGACGAGTAACAGGGGCAAAACCCCGGGCGGTGGAGTGCGGCGTGGGCGTTGATGGTGCGACCGATTGACTCGGGCGGTCGGGAAGGCATTTTCAAGCAGGCGGTTTTCTGACTCGATTGAGCGATGTCGAAACTGTCGTTTTACCC
>JBBQRM010000135.1:0-7595 GCA_038214855.1 Rhodobacterales bacterium
AGATCGTGCCGCCGGCGCATCTGGTCGAGATCGCCGGTCAGGTTGAACGCATACATGACGCGGCGCCCCGTCCGGTCGGCGTGGCGCTCGATCACCGCCGTCACCGCGCGAACCCGCGCCTCGAACGGCCCGCCCGGCCCGTCGGATTGCAGCTCGTCGTCCTTGATGAAGTCGATCTCCGCGGCCACGAGCGTATCGACCAGCGCCGCCGTGTCCTCGGCCGACAGGCCGACGCTCGGCTTGACGATCGTGCCGATCAGCGGCCGTCCCACGACTCCCGTGAGCCGCCGCGTGCCCTCGATGCCGAAGGCCGGTCCGGGATAGGCGGCGGCGAAGGCCTCCGGCAGCCGCAGGCCGGTGAGCCTGAGGCCGGAGAACTGCTTCAGCTCGAAGAGATTGCCCGCTACCGTCGCCATCAGGTTCGGCAGCGACGGCCCGAGGTTGGCCAGCGGCCAGGAAAGCGTGACCCGCGCCCGCCGGTGCGGCCGGTCGGCGTGGCCGGAGCCCGGCAGCGACGGCGCGTCCACGGTGCCGATATCCTCCACCGCCTCGACCGCCGCCGCGGCGCGGGCCTTCAGTTCGGCCGTTTCGCCCGGAACGGGCGTGAAGGTGCCCGAGGATTGCTCGCCGGCCATCGCCTCGGCTGCCGCATCGAGGTCGTAGGCGGTCTCGATCAGGTAATCGGCCTCGACCCGCTCGCTCACGGCCGCGCGCCCTCCGCGACGAACGCCGCGAGGTCCACCGACTGCCCCGTCGCCGCAGAGCGATAGGCCGCGAGCGTCATCGCGAGGGTTCGCAGGTTGTGCGCGCCCGAGGGCTGCGGCTCCGCCCTCCCGGCCAGCACCTCGACCACGTGCCGCTCGAATCCCATCACCGAATCCTGCACCGCGTGCCAGGGCCGCGCGCCCCAGTCCGGCACCGGGGGATCGACGTGGACCTCCTCCACCTCGCCGCCCTTGTGCACCCGCAGCCGGTAGTCGAAGCCGAGCTCGAGCGTACCGCTCTCGCCCTCCACCCAGGCGATCGTCTCGGGGAAGGGCTCGGGGGCGATGCGGCTGAAGAAGCTGCAATCGACGCTCGACACCGCACCCCCCTCGTGCGCGAGCGAAGCGAGAAACGCGTCCTCGCCGGTCAGGATCGGGTTCAGCCGCTGGGTGCGGCAGAAGACCGAGGTCACGTCGCCCGCCAGCACGCGGGCCACGTCGAACAGATGCAGCCCCACGTCCATCAGCGCCAGATGCGGCTCGTCGATGAGGTATGGCTGGTTCGCATAAACGTCGAAGCCGTGGCGGAACGACAGCCGCAGGAACTGCACCCGGCCGATGTCGCCCCGCGCGATCCGCTCGCTCAGCTCCAGGAACGGCCGCTGCCAACGGAAGTTCTCGTGCACGATCAGGGGCACCCCTGCCCGCTCCGCCGCCGCCACCATCGCAGCACCATCGGCATAAGTCTCGGCGAAGGGCTTCTGGCAGATCGCCGCCGCGCCTCGCCCGACGACGAGCTCGACCAGAGGCCGGTGCGAGGGCACGGTCGTAGCGATGTCCACGAAGTCCGGACGCTCCTCGGCGAGCATGGCCTCCGCATCGGTGTAGACGCGCGACACGCCGAAGTCGCGGGCGAAGCCTTCGGCCTTCGCGCGATCGAGGTCGCAGACGGCCACGATCTCCGCGCCTTCGGCCGCGGTCCAGCCGTGCATGTGGTTGCGGGCAAAGAAGCCGCAGCCGATCAGCGCCCCGCGGAACGGGCCGCCGTTCATGCCGGACGTCCGGCTCTGTGCGCGTGGCTCGTCATCCGCGTCTCCCCCTGCGCCCCTTCCACGAGGGCTTTGCAAAGTCGTTATACCAGTTACGGGCTTCTGGCAAGCGTCACCGGAGGTGGGACTGCCGGTAGAGCTCGTTCGCGCGTTCGAGGTGGTCGGCCATCACATTGCCCGCCCGCTCGGCATTGCCGCTGCGGATCGCCTCGATGATGTCACGGTGCTCCTGGAGCGTCAGCTGCTCGAGCCCCGGCACCGACACGAGATCGACGTGGAAGTCCGACAGCCAGCGGAACAAAGCGTCCGACAGCGCCGTCCAGATCGGATTGCCGCCGATCGCTGCGATCTCGCGGTGGAAGCGGCCATCGAGCGCGCGGAACGCGGGCGGGTCGGCCGACGCCGCGCCCTGTGCCACGAGAACCTCCTCCAGCCGAGCGAGATCGCTCACGCCTGCGCGTTTCGCCGCAGCGCGGGCCATCTCGCGCTCGAAGGTCGCGCGGGCCTCCTTGAGGTTCTCGAGGCTCGCGGGCGAATGCGCGAGCAGGTGCTTCATCGTCTCGCTGACCTGATCGACCATCCGCCCGACCGAGGGCTCGGCGACGCGGGCGCGGCCGCCGTGGCGGATCTCGATCAGCCCGGCGCGCTCCAGCGCCTGCATCGCCTCGCGGATCGCCGGACGGCCGACGCCCATGCTCTCCATCAGCTCGCGCTCGGACGGCAGCGTGTCGCCCGGGCGCAGCGCGCCGCGCGCGACGAGGCCCAGCAGCCGCTCGCGGACCGCCTCCGACAGCTTCGGTCTCTGTGCGGCGAGGGAGCGGCTCATCATACCAGTATCTCCGTTCCCGCGGCCTCAGGCAAGCGCAGTCGCGGCTCTCCCGCTTTTGCGCAGCCACCGGCCCGCCGCGCCCTCAACCTTGGGACGGCGCGTTAACACAGATTGAGATCGGGTTAATTCTCCTTAAATTATCCAGTGAAAACAATGGTGGCTGTCGTCTTTCACAGTGAAACACCCTAATTTTCACACCGCCCCGGGCGACGGGATCGCGGGGTTTGACAGGGGCCTGCAAATAGGCTTCCGTAGTCGCAGACCGGGGCCAACCCGGACCTGACAACGGGAGGATCGGACCATGATACCGAAGCATATGCGCGCCGCACTGCTGTCCGCCGCGGCATTGGGCGCGCTCGCCCTCGCCGGCCCGGTGGCGGCGCAGGACATCAAGGCCTGCCTGATCACCAAGACCGACACCAACCCCTTCTTCGTCAAGATGAAGGAAGGCGCCGAGGCCAAGTCCGCCGAGGTCGGCATCGATCTCAAGAGCTACGCCGGCCGCGTCGACGGCGACAGCGAGAGCCAGGTCGCCGCGATCGAGACCTGCATCGCCGACGGCGCCAAGGGCATCCTGCTCACCCCCTCCGACACCAAGGGCATCGTGCCTGCGGTGCAGAAGGCGCGCGATGCGGGTCTTCTCGTGATCGCGCTCGACACGCCGCTCGAGCCCATCGACGCGGCGGACGCGACCTTCGCCACCGACAACTTCCGCGCCGGCGAGCTGATCGGCCAATGGGCGAAGGCGACTCTCGGCGATGCCGCGCAGGACGCGCGCATCGCCTTCCTCGATCTCGCGCCGTCCCAGCCGTCGGTCGATGTGCTGCGCGACCAGGGGTTCATGACCGGCTTCGGCATCGACACCGGTGATCCCAACGTCATCGGCGACGAGGACGACCCCCGCATCGTCGGCCACGACGTGACCAACGGCAACGAGGAGGGCGGCCGCCAGGCGATGGAGAACCTGCTCCAGCAGGACCCCTCGCTCAACGTCGTGCACACGATCAACGAGCCCGCCGCGGCCGGCGCCTACGAGGCGCTCAAGGCGGTGGGCCGCGAGAACGACGTGCTGATCGTCTCGATCGACGGTGGCTGCCCCGGCGTGCAGAACGTCGCCGACGGGGTCATCGGCGCGACCTCGCAGCAGTATCCGCTCGACATGGCCGCGCTCGGGATCGAGGCGATCAAGCAGTATTCCGACACCGGCGAGCTGCCGGCGCCTACCGAGGGCAAGGAGTTCACCGACACCGGCGTGGCTCTCGTGACCGACGCGCCGGTGGACGGGGTCGAGTCGATCTCCGTCCAGGAGGGCATGGACAAGTGCTGGGGCTGAGGTTGCGTCCCGCGATCTGATGCGAGACCGGCAGTGGGCGCCATCTCCCCTGCCGGAACCACCGGGGGGGAGCGGCGCATGACCGAGGCCAAGTCGAGAGACGCCGAGGACTACGAGGCCTCGCCGGCCGCAGGCTCCTCCGACGTCGCCACCTTCTCGCCCCGCGGCCGGCCGTTCGTCGAGCGGCTCCAGCACATGCTGCACTCCAATCCCGCAGCGGTGCCGCTGATCGTGCTCGTCCTGTCGCTGGCGGTCTTCGGCGTGCTTCTCGGCGGACGGTTCTTCTCGGCATTCTCGCTGACGCTGATCCTCCAGCAGGTGGCGATCGTGGGTGTCGTCGGCGCGGCACAGACGCTGGTGATCCTGACCGCGGGCATCGACCTGTCGGTGGGGGCGATCATGGTGCTCTCTTCGGTGGTCATGGGGCAGTTCACCTTCCGCTACGGTCTGCCGGCGGAGCTTGCGGTGCTGTGCGGCTTTGCGGTCGGCGGGCTCTGCGGCTTGGTGAACGGCGTGCTGGTGGCGCTGGTGCGACTGCCGCCCTTCATCGTGACGCTCGGAATGTGGCAGATCGTGCTTTCCACCAACTTCCTCTTCTCCGCCAACGAGACGATCCGCAGCCAGGACATCTCCACCGAGGCGCCGATCCTCCAGCTCTTCGGCCAGAGCCTGCGGATCGGCGGCGCCGTCTTCACCTACGGCGTCATCGTCTTGGTGCTGCTGGTGCTGGTGCTGAACTACGTGCTGAACCACACCGCATGGGGACGGCACGTCTATGCGATCGGCGACGATCCGGATGCGGCCGAGCTCGCCGGCGTTCAGGTCAAGCGCACGCTGATCTCGGTCTACGTGTTGTCGGGGCTGATCTGCGCGCTGGCGGGTTGGGTGCTGATCGGTCGGATCGGCTCGGTCTCGCCGACCGCCGGGCAGTTCGCCAACATCGAGTCGATCACCGCGGTGGTGATCGGGGGCATCTCGCTCTTCGGCGGCCGCGGCTCGATCCTGGGGATGCTCTTCGGGGCGCTGATCGTGGGGGTCTTCGGCCTCGGCCTCAGGCTGTTCGGGACAGACCCGCAATGGACCTACCTGCTGATCGGCGTGCTGATCATCGGCGCGGTCGCCATCGACCAGTGGATCCGCAAGGTGGCGGCATGACTGGGGTGGCCGAGCCGATCCTCACCGCGCGCGACCTCGTCAAGCGCTACGGGCGCGTCACGGCGCTCGACCGCACCGACTTCGACCTCTATCCGGGCGAGATCCTCGCGGTGATCGGCGACAACGGCGCCGGCAAGTCGAGCCTGATCAAGGCGATTTCGGGTGCTGTGACGCCCGACGGGGGCGAGATCCGGCTCGAGGGGCGGCCGATCCACTTCACCTCGCCGATGCAGGCGCGCGCCGCCGGGATCGAGACGGTCTACCAGAACCTCGCGCTGTCGCCGGCGCTGTCGATCGCCGATAACATGTTCATGGGCCGCGAACTGCGCCGGTCCGGACTATTGGGTCGGTTCTTCCGTATGCTCGACCGGCCGGCGATGGAGCGCTTCGCGCGGGAGAAGCTGTCGGAGCTGGGGCTCTTGACCATCCAGAACATCAACCAGGCGGTCGAGACGCTGTCCGGCGGCCAGCGGCAGGGCGTGGCGGTGGCGCGCGCCGCGGCGTTCGGCTCCAAGGTGGTGATCCTCGACGAGCCCACTGCGGCGCTGGGTGTCAAGGAAAGCCGCAAGGTGCTCGAGCTGATCCAGGACGTGCGCAGCCGGGGGATGCCGATCGTGCTGATCAGCCACAACATGCCGCATGTCTTCGAGGTGGCGGACCGCATCCACATCCACCGGCTGGGCCGACGGCTGTGCGTGATCGACCCCAAGGCCTACAGCATGTCCGACGCGGTGGCCTTCATGACCGGGGCGAAGACGCCGCCGGACGAGATCTACGTCGCTTGAGCTCGGCGCTCGACGCCTTCGCGCGCGACCTGCTGGATCGGGCCGCGGGGCGGGCGCGCTACCTGCTCGCCATCGCCGGGCCGCCGGGGGCGGGCAAGTCGACGCTGGCGGAAGAGCTGCTCGGCCGGCTCGAGTGCCTGGCGCCGGGAGCCGCGGCGCTGGTGCCGATGGACGGCTTTCATCTCGACAACGCGGTGCTGGCCGAGCGGGGGCTTCTGGCGCGCAAGGGGGCGCCGGAGACGTTCGATGCCGAGGGGCTGGCGCGGATGCTCACGGTCCTGCGCGAGGGGGGGCGCGATGTCTGCGTGCCGGTCTTCGACCGGGGGCTCGACCTCGCGCGGGCGGCGGGTCGGGTCGTGGGGGCAGGGCGGCGGCTCGTGCTGGTGGAGGGGAACTACCTGCTGCTCGAGGCGGAACCCTGGGGGCGGCTCGTGCCGCTCTTTGACCGCAGCCTGATGATCGAGGTGCCGGAGGCCGAGCTGCGCCGGAGGCTGGTGGCGCGCTGGCTGACGCACGGGCTCGACCCGCAGGCGGCGCGCCGGCGGGCCGAGGAGAACGACCTGGCCAACGCGCGGGTGGTGGCGGGAGGCTCGCGCCCCGCGGACGTTCTCTGGCGAGGGCAGGGGTAGGGCGGGCGTCCCCCGACATGCTCCTGCTCAAGGCTGCTCAAGGTTGAGCAAATCGGCAAGTAATTGACTCTAAATGAGTTTTTGCACCCCGTTAACCACCTGGAAAGCATTTTTCCCGGTGCCGGGGCCGTTCCGACTGCGGCCTTTCCGGCCGAAGGTGGTCGCAGAGGGGGTGGCCGTTCACGATGATCGCGGACGCGACCGAATTGGGTTGCTTTGCCGCGCATCTGCCGGAATAATTGTGGGTACGTCGGGTCTCGAGCGGCTTCGAGTTCTACGCGTGACGAGTTGCCGGAATTTTATCCGGATCGCCGCAGGGTCGTGACGCGAAGACGTCGCGGTGTTCCTGAAGGGAACAGCCGCGACGTTGCAGCGGGTGTCCGTAACCGGATGCCCTTACTGGCGGGTTCCATGACGACCATCGTGGTGGGGTGGGACGTCGTCAGGGGCCCCGTGGTCGGATCATCGACCACGGGGCCATTAATCTTCAAGCTCGGCCCCGGTGCAACCGATAATTCCTTGACCCCTCCGCCGTCGCAGCGGCGACGGTCGGCGCGGGCGCTCGATAACCCGGAAGCCGGGTAGAGCCGCTGCAGATAACCGTTATTGTTCAGAGGTTTGCCCAGATCGGCGGGCTTTGGAGAGCCCGCCCGGCCCTGCGCAGAAATCCGCCGACGGGCCGGGGAAGGGGCCGGGAGCAGCAAAGCTCCCGGCCGGAGGCGCGTCCGCTACTGGACGAGGCAGGTCTCGGCGTTCTCGGCGGTGCAGACGTCGAGGCCGGTGAAGATCGGGTCCTCGGGCATCTTGCCCTCGGCCATGTCCTTGAGGATGTACATCGCCTTGTAGCCCATCTCGAAGGGCCGCTGGCCGACCTGGCCGTTGGAGAGCCCGGCCTTCAGCGCGTCCATCTGCATCGGCAGCGTGTCGGCGACGACGATGGACAGCTCGCCCGAATCGAGCTTGGCCTTGTAGGGCTCGACCGCCTGGCGGTAGGCGTTGTCGAACCACTGGGTGAAGGCTCCGGTTGAGATGAAGGCGGTCAGATCCGGCTCCTTGGCGAGGATGTCGGTCATCCCCTGGACCGCCTTGTTGCCGTCGTCGTCGGTGATCA
>JBBQRM010000136.1:0-7590 GCA_038214855.1 Rhodobacterales bacterium
GAGGCGCTGGCGCTCGAGGCGACCGACGAGGGCGCCGGCACCCGCCTCGCGGAGGCGGTCGAGGCCGCGTTCGGCGGGCTCGACGTGCTGCATTTCAACGTCGGCATCAGCCGCCCCGGCGGCGTGCTCGACAGCACCCCCGAGGAGTGGGATCTGGTCTTCCGCGTCAACGTCACCGCCGCCTACCGGCTGGCGCAGGCGGTGCTGCCGGCGATGCTCGCCCAGCGCGCCGGGGCGCTGGTCTTCGTCTCGTCCATCGCCGCGGTCCGCGCCGGCCCCTATTCCTACGTCTCCTACGAGGCGTCGAAGGCCGCGCTCGCCCGGCTCGCGGTCTCCATCGCCATCGAGCACGCCGCAGGCGGCATCCGCGCCAACGTCGTCCAGCCCGGCCTGATCGACACGCCGCACGTCACCGCGCATATCGCCCGCGGCACCGACCTCGCCGAGCTCGCCGCCCGCCGCGCTTCCCTGCCGCCGATGCGCCGCCAGGGCACGCCCTGGGAGATCGCCGAGGCCGCGGTCTTTCTCGCCTCGGACGCCGCCAGCTACATCACCGGCCAGACCCTCTGCGTCGACGGCGGCCTCTCCTGCGTCATGCCCGGCGCGGGGGGCTGAGCGCCGCAGACGCTCCAAATCCTTTCCATGTGGTAAATGACCCAGACTTATCCCTGTGAAATCATGAACTTGCAGATTTGCTCAACCTTGAGCAGCCCCCTCAGACCCACCGCCGGACCAGCCGCGCGACCAGCGGCGCCAGCAGGATGATCAGCACCAGCCGCAGCAGGTGGTGCGTCACAACGAAGGCCAGATCCGCGCCCGCGACGATGGCGAGCACCGCCATCTCCGCCTGCCCGCCCGGCGCGAAGGCGAGGAACGCCTCCACGGGAGGCGCGATCCCCCCCAGGCTCACGATCTCCGCGAAGACCACCGAGATCGCGCCGAGGATCAGGCAGAACGCCGCCCCCGCCGCCACGTCCCGCCGCACCTCCCCGAGCGTCACCCCGCTGTAGTTCACCCCGATCGACAGGCCGATGAAGAACTGCGCCGCCAGGATCGCCTCGACCGGCGGCCGGTGATGGAGGAGCCCCGCGAGGCTCAGCCCCGCCGCCGCGACCATCGGCCCGATGATTGTCGCCCCGAACAGCCCCACCCGCGCCGCGACCCACCAGCCGCCCACCGCCGCCGCCGCCATCAGCGCGAGCTCGGAGACGGGAATGCTCGCCGCCGGCTCCCCCGGCGCATGCGCGAGCGGCAGCCCCCAGACCTGCGTGATCAGGAACGGCGCCACCGACACGATCACCAGCACCCGCGTCGCATGGATCAGCGACAGCGTGCGCACGTTCGCCCCCGCCTCCTGACCGAACACCAGCATGTCCTGGAACCCGCCCGGCATCGCCCCGTAATAGGCGGTCGGATGGTCGTAGCGCAGCACCAGCCGGAAGAACGGATAGCCCGCCGCCCCCATCACCAGCACGAAAAGCGGGATCAACGCCAGCGACGCCGCCATCGCCGGCAGCCGTTCCACGAGCGCGGGGGTCAGCGCCGTGCCGACCGCGACCCCGAGCACGGTCCGCATCAGCGTGCCTACCAGCGGCGGCGCCCGCATCGGAGCCCCCGCGAGCGCCGCGCACAGGCAGGCGAACAGCGGCCCCAGCAGGAACGGCAGCGGCAGCCCCGCCAGGCGGAACGCGCCCACCCCCGCGAGCGCCACGGCGAGGGTCGCGAGCCTAAGCCGCCAGACCCGCCGCATCCGGTCCCGTCACGCGCCCCTCCGTCTCACCCGCCGCTCCGCGGGCAGGTGTAGGGACGCGCGCCGGCGCTGGCAAGCTACTGCCCGTGCTTCTCCAGCCAGGCCTCGAGGAACGCGATCTCGGTCTCCTGCGCCGAGATCACCTCGGCCGCGAGCGCGCGGAGTTCGGGATCCTTCCCATGCTCGAGCACCGCACGGGCCATCTCGATGGCGCCGGCGTGGTGCGGGATCATGCCGCGCGCGAAATCCACGTCGGCGTCGCCGGTCGACTCCATCGCCATGCCCGCCTGCATCCGGTCGGTGGCGGCGCGATAGGCTTCCTCGGCGGCCGAGCCCTGCTCCATCGGCATTGTGCCTTGCTCCATCGGCATCGCGCCGTGGTCCATCGGCATCGTCTCGGGCTCCGGCGCTGTCTGGGCGGACGCCCCCAGCGCCAGCCCGAGCCCGAGCGTCAGGGCCGCCGCACCAGCGACCGCGCGCAGGCCGGTCACGCCGCCGCTCCGGTCACGACATAGCCCTCTTCGCGGATCGCCGCGGCCAGACGGGCCGGGTCGCCGTCGCCCTCCACCGCCACCGTACCTGCGCCGAGATCGACCGTCACCGCGGCGCCGGGCGCCACCGCGTGCACCGCCTGCTCGACCGCCGCGCGGCAATGACCGCAAGTCATGCCGCTCACCATGAACGTGATCATCTGAACCCTCCTCGTGATCTGCTGGAGCCAGCCGTTGCAGCCTGCCCGCGGAGGAAGGTCAAGCGGCAAAGATCCCGATCACGCGGGGTTGACCTTCCCATCTTGGTAAGCCCCATGTGTCGGGAGTACACATCGCGTGGAGTCCGCCGCATGACACATCCCTCCGCCACCGAGCTCGAGATCGAGGGCATGACCTGCGCCTCCTGCGTCGGGCGCGTCGAACGCGCCTTGCGCAAGGTGCCAGGCGTTGCGGAGGCGAGCGTCAATCTCGCGACCCGCACCGCGTTGGTGCGGCCGGCGGGCGATGCCGCGGCTCTGGTCGCCGCCGTCGAAGCCGCCGGCTACGAGGCGGCGCCGAAGCGCCCGCGGGCGGTCTCCGGCGCGTCGGAGGCGCGGCAGGTCGAGGGCGAGCGTCGGGCGCTGATCTGGGCCGCGGTGCTGACGCTGCCGATCGTGGTGCTCGAGATGGGCGGCCACGTCTTTCCTGGGTTCCACCACTGGCTGCTCGGGCTCGCGGGGCGGCAGGCGCTGTTTCTCGTGCAGTTCGTGCTGGCGAGCGCCGTGCTCTTCGGGCCAGGCCGCGTCTTCTTTCTCAAGGGCTGGCCCGCGCTCGTCCGCGGCGGGCCGGACATGAATTCGCTGGTCATGCTGGGCGCGGGGGCGGCCTTCGCCTATTCCGTGGTGGCGACCTTCGTCCCGTTCCTGCTGCCGGAGGGGGCGGTCTTCGTCTACTACGAGGCCGCCGCGGTGATCGTCACGCTGATCCTGATGGGCCGCTGGCTCGAAGCCCGCGCCCGCGGCCGCACCAGCCAAGCGATCACCCGCCTGCTCGGCCTTCAGGCCAAGAGCGCCCGCGTATTGCGCGACGGTGCGGAGCTCGAGGTGCCGCTCGAGGCGATTGCCGTCGGCGACGCCATCCGGGTACGCCCGGGCGAGAAGATCCCCGTCGACGGCACTGTCTCCGAGGGCAGCTCCTGGATCGACGAGGCGATGATCACCGGCGAGCCGGTCCCGGTCGAGAAGGGCACGGGCGCCGAGGTGATCGGCGGCACGATCAACAAGACCGGCAGCCTCACCTACCACGCCTCTCGCGTCGGCGAGGACACGCTGCTCGCCCAGATCGTGCGCATGGTCGAGGAGGCCCAGGGCGACAAGCTCCCCGTCCAGGCATTGGTGGACCGGGTGACGCTTTACTTCGTGCCGGTGGTGATGGCGGTGGCGGTCGCGACATTCGCCGTCTGGATGCTGCTCGGTCCGGCGCCGGCGCTCGCGCCCGCGCTGGTCGCCGCGGTCGCGGTGCTGATCGTCGCCTGCCCCTGCGCCATGGGGCTCGCGACGCCCACCGCGATCATGGTGGGTTCGGGCCGCGCCGCCGAGCTCGGGGTGCTCTTCCGCCGCGGCGCGGCACTCCAGGGGCTGCGCGGGGTCGAGGTCGTGGCGCTCGACAAGACCGGCTCGCTGACCGAAGGTCGCCCGCGGCTGACCGACCTCGAGCTCGCGCCCGGCTTCGAGCGCGCGGCGACGCTGGCGCTGGTCGCCGCGGTCGAGGCGCGCTCGGAGCACCCGATCGCCGAGGCGATCACCGCCGCCGCCCGCGCCGAGGGTCTCGCGCTCACGGACGCCGCAGATTTCGCCGCCGAACCCGGCATGGGCGCCGCGGCCCTCGTGGAGGGGCGGCGCGTCGCGGTGGGCGCCGATCGCTACATGCGCGAGCTCGGGATCGACCCCGCGCCTTTCGACGCCACCGCCCGGCGCCTGGCCGGCGCGGGACGCACGCCGCTCTATGCCGCGGTGGACGGACGGCTCGCGGCGGTGCTCGCGGTCGCGGATGCGCTGAAGCCCACGACCCCCGCCGCGATCCAGGCGCTGCACGACCTGGGGCTGCGCGTGGCGATGATCACCGGCGACAACGCGCGCACCGCGCGCGCCATCGCGGGCGAGCTCGGCATCTCGACCGTCGTGGCCGAGGTGCTGCCCGGCGGCAAGGTCGCGGCACTGGAGGAGCTCGCGGCCGGCGGCAGGCGCGTGGCCTTCGTCGGCGACGGGATCAACGACGCGCCAGCGCTCGCCCATGCCGATGTCGGCATAGCCATCGGAACCGGCACCGACATCGCCATCGAGGCGGCGGATGTGGTGCTGATCTCGGGCGACGTCGGCCATGTCGCCGACGCGATCGGCCTCAGCCGCGCGACGATGACCAACATCCGCCAGAACCTGTTCTGGGCCTTTTTCTACAACGCCGCGCTGATCCCCGTGGCGGCGGGGGTGCTCTATCCGAGCTTCGGCATCCTGCTGTCGCCGGTGCTGGCCGCCGGGGCCATGGCGCTCTCCAGCGTCTGCGTCGTCGCCAATGCCCTGCGCCTGCGCGGCTTCAGGCCCCGGCGTCCGGCGCCCGGCGTTCCCGCCGCGCGGGAGGCGCTCGCATGAATATCGGCGCTGCCGCCCGCGCCTCCGGCGTCTCGGCGAAGATGATCCGCTACTACGAGAGCATCGGCCTCATCCCCGCCGCCCGACGCATGGAGAACGGCTACCGTGTCTATACCGCGACCGACGCCCACACGCTGAGCTTCATCCGCCGCGCCCGCGAGCTCGGCTTCTCGCTCGCCCAGATCGGGCGACTGGTCCGGCTCTGGCAGGACCAGTCGCGCAGCTCCGCCGAGGTCAAGGCCATCGCCCAGATCCACATCCTCGAGCTCAACGACAAGATTGCCTCGCTCCAGGCGATGGCGCACACGCTCGAGACGCTGGCGCAGGCCTGCGGCGGCGACGACCGCCCCGACTGCCCGATCATCGCGGATCTCGCCGGAGCCGGGCTCGCGTCCTCCCTCGCGGTGCGCAACGGCCGGGTCCCGAGGGCCCGATAATCCTTTCCACCTGGTTAATGGCACGAGTATAGCATAACCTTATCAACAGCTTGCCGATTTGCTCAACCTTGAGCAGGTTTGAGCAGCCGCGCCTGCGGGCTTGCAAAGCACCCGGCTTTGTCCCCATACCTGCGGTATTCCGGCCAGCCCGAGGATCCCGCCATGACCGAGACCCCCATCCATACCCTGCGTTCCCGCGCCTGGTTCGACAACCCCTCCAACCCGGACATGACCGCGCTCTATCTCGAGCGCTACCTGAACTACGGCATCAGCCGCGAGGAGCTCCAGTCCGGCAAGCCGATCATCGGCATCGCCCAGACCGGCTCGGATCTCTCGCCCTGCAACCGCCACCACATCGAGCTCGCCAAGCGGGTTCGCGACGGCATCCGCGACGAGGGCGGCGTCCCGCTGGAGTTCCCGGTCCATCCGATCCAGGAGACCGGCAAGCGCCCGACCGCGGCCCTCGACCGCAACCTCACCTATCTCAGCCTCGTCGAAATCCTCTACGGCTACCCGATCGACGGCGTCGTCCTGACCATCGGCTGCGACAAGACCACGCCCGCCCTCCTGATGGCCGCGGCGACGGTGAACCTGCCGGCCATCGCGCTCTCGGTCGGGCCGATGCTCAACGGCTGGTTCCGCGGCGAGCGCACCGGCTCGGGCACCATCGTCTGGAAGGCGCGCGAGCTGATGGCGACCGGCGAGATCGACTACGGCGGCTTCCTCGACCTCGTCGCCTCCTCCGCCCCCTCGACCGGCTATTGCAACACCATGGGCACCGCGAGCACGATGAACAGCCTCGCCGAAGCGCTCGGGATGCAGCTCCCCGGAGGCGCCGCGATCCCCGCCCCCTACCGAGACCGCGCCGAGATGGCCTGGCGCACCGGGCGCCGCGCGGTCGAGATCGTGCGCGAGGACCTCAAACCGTCGGACATCATGACGCGCGCGTCCTTTCTCAACGCCATCCGCGTCAACTCCGCTATCGGCGGCTCGACCAACGCGCCGATCCATCTCGCGGCCATCGCGCGGCATCTCGGCGTCGAGCTCGAGATCGACGACTGGCAGCGCTACGGCGAGGACATCCCCCTCCTCGTCAACCTTCAGCCCGCCGGCGAGTATCTCGCCGAGGACTACTATCACGCGGGCGGGGTGCCCGCGGTCTATGGCCAGCTGATCGAGCACGGCCTGATCGACGAGGAGGCGCGCACGGTCAACGGCCGCAGCGTCGGCGAGAACTATCGCGGCGCCGTCATCGTGGACGAGAACGTCATCCGCCCGTTCGACCGCCCGCTCAAGGAGCGGGCGGGCTTCCGGGTGCTCAAGGGCAACGTCTTCCGCTCGGCGGTGATGAAGATGAGCGTGATCAGCCCCGAGTTCCGCGAGCGTTACCTGAGCGATCCCGCGCATCCCAATGCCTTCCAGGGCCGTGCCGTGGTCTTCGACGGGCCTGAGGATTACCACGCCCGCATCGACGACCCCGCGCTGGCCATAGACGAGCACACGATGCTCTTCATCCGCGGCGTCGGCCCGGTCGGCTACCCGGGCGGCGCCGAGGTCGTGAACATGCGCGCGCCCGACTACCTGCTGAAGCAGGGGGTGCACAGCCTCGTGTGCGTCGGCGACGGGCGGCAGTCGGGCACCTCCGCCAGCCCCTCGATCCTCAACGCCAGCCCCGAGGCCGCAACCGGGGGCGGGCTCGGGCTGATCGAGACCGGCGACGCCGTGTCGCTCGACCTGAATGCCGGCACGCTCGACGTGCTGGTCGATGACGCCGAGCTAGCCCGGCGGCGGGAGGCGCTGGAGGCGGCGGGGGGGTATCGCTATCCGGCCCACCAGACCCCCTGGCAGGAGATCCAGCGCGGGCTGGTCGGCGAGCTGGATCAGGGCGGCGTGCTGGAGATGGCGGTCAAGTACCAGCGGATCGCCCAGACCAAGGGGTTGCCGCGGGACAATCACTGAGGGAGAGACCGGGAGTGCTCACGGGTGCTCAAGGTTGAGCAAATCTGGAAGTGGTTGACATGTATTGGCTTTTCTTGGACCATTAACCACATGGAAAGGATTTGTGCCCGCTGGGGCAGCGGCAGGGTCAGGTAGAGCGCGCGTGTTCCGACGATCGAGAAGCGGGACAGAGGGGTCGCCCCTCCAGCAGCCGGGGTCGGCTATGTGATACGAACTCCGGTTGATCCCTGCGGGCCGCGCTTGCTCGGACCGGATGAGCGAGGCTCCTGTGGAGCCTCGCCCGGTCCGTCGCCCGGAGCCACCGGCGCAGGGCGAGGGGGGTGCAG
>JBBQRM010000137.1:0-7540 GCA_038214855.1 Rhodobacterales bacterium
CCGCGCATCTCTCGGAGACGGATTGAGCGCCAAAAGGGCTCCTTTCTCGCGCGGCGCTATCTTCCGGGCTGCTGCTTCATGGATGCAGCCGAGGGTCCAGCCGTTCTCGGTTCCCAAGCGGCGGGGCAGGGGACCCTAGAACCGCGTCTCGAAGCTCCGGCCGATCTGGAAGAACACCGCGTGGCTGGTGGCGCTCTCGGGGTCCTCGTCGCGGGTGCGGAAGCTGTAGCCGACATCGGCGCTGACCACCTCGGTGATGTCGCGGCTGTAGACCGCACTCGCATCGAAGCGGCGCACGTCGGGCTCGTCCACGTCCTCGTTCACCTGGTTGGCGGCGGAGAGGTCGAAGCCCAGCCGCGAGATCTGGTTGAGCTCGCGCTCGATGCCGATGCTGCCCCCGGTCAGCCGCACCTCGTCGCCGCTGCTGTCGCCGATGTAGCGGCGGAACACCCGCGCGTTTATCCGCGAGCGCAGGAGCGGATAGCTGACCCGCAGATCGCCGCTGAGGCGCGTGTCGGGGTCCGCGGTGGAGAGCCGCGTGTCGCCGTCGAGCCGGAAGCGGGGTCGATCGTAGCGCACGCCGGCCCGGAGCGCGGGACCGGTGCCGTCGTCGATGGTCACGGTCTCGCCCCCGAGGGTCTCCTCCTGGGTCCGGTCGACGTAGCCGATCCCCCCGCTCAGCCGCAGCGTCTGGCTCGCGGCGTAGATGACGCCCGCGTCGATCTCGGATTCGCGGATCGAGGTCTCGCGGTCGTTCTCGGCGTCGTAGCGGTAGTAGCGCGCCACCAGCGCTCCCGAGAGCACCGGGGTCAGGCGCAGCGTCCAGCCGGCGCTGCCGCGCAGGCTGGTGCGCGGGATGCGCTCGGTACTGGTGTCGGAATAGTCGAAGCGGGTGGCGTCGAGCGAGAACTCGTAGGAGCTCGGCGCCTCGGGGGCGAGCGTCAGCGTCACGTCGGCGTCGTAGCGCCGCTCGATCGTCTCGCCGGTGAGGTCGTCGAGGTCGTCGGGCAGCTCGCCGAGGTCGCTGCCGGTCAGCGGCTCGCCCTCCGCGTCGACCGGCACCCCGCCCTCGCCGACGGGCAGCGGCGCCCCGGTGATCGGATCGATGCCGAGGATCGCGCTGAGCGGCCGGTCGAAGTCCACCCGCGCCTGGCGGTAGCGGAACCCGGTCTCGAGGCTGGCGCCGGGCCAGTCGCGCAGGTAGTTGGCGGAGGCGGTCGAGGGGGAGGCCACCGCGAGCTCGAAGCTCTCGTCGGCCGGCCAGAAGGCCCTGAGCCCGGTGTCGAAGCCGAGCGACAGCGCCTGGATCGGGGTCTCGCGCAGGAGGCCGAGGCTCAGGCGGGAGTCGGTGAAATAGCTCGTGCCCGGCGAGGGATCGTCGAGGCTGAAGTTGGTGTCGGCCTCGAAGCGCTGCGAGAGCGTCGCGCTCAGCGTCGAGCCGAGGCTCTGGGCTGTCGCG
This sequence comes from Rhodobacterales bacterium, assembly GCA_038214855.1. Classification (GTDB taxonomy): domain Bacteria; phylum Pseudomonadota; class Alphaproteobacteria; order Rhodobacterales; family Rhodobacteraceae; genus Amaricoccus. Next base: position 1,460 of record JBBQRM010000137.1, read on the forward strand.
GGGGCGCCCGGATCCCCGGCGGGGGCGATGGGGGTCCGGGCGCCGGTCACGGCGGCGCGCAGCACGCCCACGGGGGCGACGATGTTCTGTGCCCCGAGGGGGGCGGCGGGGCTCGGCGCCCCGGCCGGGGCGAGGATGGTCTGCGCCCCGGCGGGGGCGATCAGGAGCGCGAGCGCGCAGCCGAGCGCGAGCGGCCGCGACGGGATCGGCAGGGGGGCGGGCATGAGGCGCGCGGCCCTCACTCGAACAGGCGGCGTTCGGGCACGATGATGACGTCGCCCTCGCGCAGCGCCAGCATGGTGAGGATCGCCCCCCCGCGCTCGACGGCGTTGTAGTTGAACAGATAGAGCCGCTCCTGGCCGTTCGCGTCGCGCCGGCGCAGCTGGATGCGCTTGGTCGCGGCGAAGCGGTCGATGCCGCCGGCGAAGGCGATCGCCTGCAGCAGCGTCGTGCCGATCTCGACTTCCTTGGGGCCGGGGGCCGCGACCTGGCCGAGGACGTAGATCGGGAACAGCTCCTCCTCCTCGGTGACCGAGACCACCGAGACGAAGACGTTGGGGCGCGCGGCGAAGTTCGAGGCGAGCTGGTCGGCGATGGTGCTCTCCACCGCCTGGACGCTGCGCCCGGCGGCCTGGACCGAGCCCGCGAGCGGCACCGAGATGCGGCCGTCGGGCAGCACCAGCGCCTGCTGGTTCAGCGTCTCGTCCTCGAGCACCGTGACCTGCAGCACGTCGCCGGGCTGGATCGAGTAGCCCTGCGCCTGGGCCGCGGCGGGGGGCGCGGTGCCGACCGCGGCGAGGGGGGCGGCCAGTATCGCGGCCATCAGCACAAGAATAATCCGGGTCATCGCTCTGCCTCTTCTCACATGGCTTGGGCTCATTAAGCATGATCGGTGCAGGGGGCAAAGCCGAAACGCCCCGCCCCGCCGGCGAGCCTCCCGATTGGCGCGGGGGCGTAATCATTGTGCAACAGGTCGGAAATTTCTGCGCCGCCCGCAGGCGGTCGATGCGCGGCGGAACGCCTGCGCGGGTGTAGGCTGGAACGCGGGGGAACGCATGGAGAGGGACAGGCGTTTTCCCGGGTGACGAGCCGAGTGGGCTTAACGTGGATTTCAGAGTTGCGGCGGTAGTTCTGGCGGTGCGACGGGCGTGTATCCGGTGAACAGAGAGTAAAATAGTGGAGAAAGACTTGCGCGCCGCACGAAGGGCGCTCCCGCCGCCGGGTGGGGGCGCCTGATGCCCGAACGGGTGGTCTATGTCAGCCGCGCCGCGCCCGGGCTCGATCCCGCCGGCGTGGCGGCGCTGGTCGCCGCGGCGCGGGGCGACAACGCCCGCGCCGGGCTGAGCGGGGCGCTCCTCCATCTCGACGGCTGGTTCGCGCAGGTGCTCGAGGGCGAGCCCGCGCAGGTGGCCGCGGTCTTCGAGCGCATCGCCCGCGACCCCCGCCATACCGACCTCGACCTGCGCATCCGCGCGCGGGTGCATTGCCCCGGCTTTCGCGGCCGGCCGATGGCCTTCGCGGGGCCGGACGACGTCGGACCGGGGCTCCTGGCGGATTTCGGCTATCGCCCCGGCTTTCCGGTCGAGGTCATGCCGGTCGACGTGCTGGTCGAGTTCGCCCATCAGGCGCTGCGGCCGCTGCCCTTGCGCCGACAGGCGCAGGCATGACCGTCGCGCCGACAGGCGCAGGCATGATCCTTCTGCCGACAGGCGCAGGCATGATCCCTCTGCCGACAGGCGCAGGCATGATCGTTCTCGCGCCGACGGGCGCGGGGCGCACACCCTTGCGGGCGGCGGGTGCCGCGCGTAATCCCGCGCTCTGACCGTCCGCTGCACCGGAGCATGCGCCCATGAGCCTCCCCCCGCGCCGGCTGCTCGCCGTGGCCTCGGGCGGCGGGCACTGGGTTCAGCTGCGCCGTATCGCGCCGGCCTTCGAGGGGCTCGAGGTGGTCTATGCCAGCGTCGATCCCGCGCCGCCGGCGGAGATGGCGGGCTGCCGCTACCACGCAATCCGCGACGCCACGCGGCGCGACCGATGGGCCTTCGCGGTGCTGACGGCCCAGCTCACCCGCATCGTGCTCAGCGTGCGGCCCGACGTGGTGATCAGCACCGGTGCCGCGCCGGGTCTGTTCGCGCTGGCGCTCGGCAAGACGCTCGTGCGCAGCCGCACAGTCTGGATCGATTCCATCGCCAATGTCGAGCGGCTTTCGGCCTCGGGGGTCCAGGCGCGCCGGGTGGCCGACGTCTGGCTCACGCAATGGCCGCATCTCGCCGCCCCCGGCGGACCCGAGCACTGGGGGGCGGTGCTGTGATCTTCGCGACCATCGGCTCGATGTTTCCCTTTGACCGGATGATCCGCGCGCTCGACGCTTTTGCCGCGGCCGCGGCGGAAACCGCGCCGGGCGAGGAGATCCTCGCGCAGATCGGCAACGGCGGCTATGAGCCCGCGCACATGCGCTGGGTGCGGCGGATGGGCCAGGACGACTTCGACGCGACCGCGGCGGGCGCCGAGCTGATGGTGGCGCATGCCGGCATGGGCTCGGTAATCACCGCGGGCCGGCTCGGCGTGCCGATCGTGCTCCTGCCGCGGCTTCAGGTGAAGGGGGAGCACAACACCGACCACCAGGTTGCGACGGCGGGCTGGTTGCGCGGCCGCCCGGGCGTCTTCGTCGCCGACGACGAGAGCGAACTCGCGGCGCGCATCGGGGAGGCCCGCGTCGTGGCGGGAGGCCGTTTCGCGCGGATGTCCGCGACCGCGCCGCCCGAGTTCATCGCCCGCCTGCGCGCCTGTCTGCTCGGCTGAGCGCGGCACCCCTCCCGGCTCAGCGCAGCGGGGCCGCCGCAGTTCCGTCCCCGGCGTCGAGCTCGGTGAGCCGCGCCCCGGCGGTCGCGGCGAGCTCGGCCTCGCCGCCTGCCTCGGCGGCCTCGCGCGCCGCGGCGAAGCTCGCGCGCGCAGCGAGGGTCTCGCCCGCCGCGGCCTGCGCCTCGGCGAGGTGGAACTGGACGAGCGCGTTGCCGGGCAGGGCGCGCGCCGCGGGCTCGAGCGCCGCGAGCGCGGCCGCCCGGTCGCCGCGCAGATGCGCGATCCAGCCATAGGTGTCCTGGAACTGCGGCACGTCCGAGCCGCGCAGGCGGCGTGCGATGACATAGGCGCGCTCGCGCGCCGCCTCGGCCTCGGGTCCCTCGCCCGCGGCGCGGTGGGTCGCGATCAGGCTCGCGAGGTTGTTGGCCACCACCGGCGAGCCGCTGTCGCGGGCATAGAGCGTCTCGTAGGTCGCGATCGCCCCGTCGATGTCGCCGCGCGCCTCGAGCAGCCCCGCCTTGGCGAACATCAGCTCGGCCTCGCCTCCGGTCGCCTCGATGCCCGCGTCGAGGGCTGTGAGCGCCTCCTTTGCGCGCCCCGTCCCCGCGAGCAGCGTCGCGAGCGCCTGGTGCGGGCCGGGCAGGGCGGGGGCCTCTGCGGTCAGCGCCCGCCAGGCGGCCTCGGCCCGCTCGGTCTCGCCCCTCAGCGTCTGGAGCCCCGCCTGCAGTATCCGTCCTTCCAGGCCTTCGGGATCGGCGGCGAGCAGCGTGTCGAGGGCTGTCTGGGCCGCGTCGAGATCGCCCGCCTGCGCCTGCGCCTGCACCAGGCGCGCCATCGCGCTCGCGTCGCCGTCTCCCGCCCCGCGGGCGAGATCCGCCAGCGCCGCCTCGGTCTCGCCCTGGGCGGCGAGGGCCGCCATCTCCAGCTCGGCCGCCATCGCCGCGGCCGGAGCCTCGCCCGTCTCGCGCAGCCGGGCCGCCACCTGGCGCAGCCGCGGCCAGTCGCGGCGCTCGAGATGGAGGCGCCCGAGTGCCGCCAGCAGATCGGGATCGCCGGGCGCGCGGGCGAGCGCGTCGGCGAGCACCCCCTCGGCCGGGCCGGGCCGGCCCTCGCGCATCAGGAAGCCCGCGTAGCGCAGGGATTCCGCCGGCGCGCGCGCCGAGGCCTCGACGGCGCGGGCGTATTGCTCGCCGGCGAGCTCGCGCGCACCCTCGCGTTCGTGGGCGGCGGCCATGATCGTCATGATCTCGGGGTCCTGCGGCGCCTGGGCGAGCGCCGTGCGCAGGTCCGCGATCGCCCGCTCCGGCCGGTCGGCGGTGATCTCGCTGCGCGCGCGCAGCTTCAGCGCCACCACATGCGCGGGGTCGGCTTCGAGCACGCTCGCGATCAGCGCGTCGCGGCCCGCGGTATCGCCGGTGGCGTCGAGCATGCCTGCGAGGCTCACCTGCAGGTCGCGCACCGCGTCAGAGGGCTCGGCGCCCTCGACGAGCGCGCGCAGGCCTTCGATCGCCGCCTCGGTGCGGCCGGCGGCGAAGTCGAGGCCGGCCAGCGCCTGGCGGAAGTCCGGCGTCTCGGGCGCGGCCGCGATCAGCCGGTCGAGCTCGGCGCGCGCCGCTTCCTCGCCGCGGATCTCGAGCAGGAACTGCACCACTTCGAGCGCGGCCTCGGGATCCTCGGGGCGGCTCTCGGCCTCGGCGCGCAGCACCGCCTCGGCGGCGTCCGGGTCGCCGGCACGCAAGTGCCACTGGACCAGCGCCTGGCGCACCTCCGGCTCCTCGGGGAAGAGCTCGGCCATCCGGCGCAGCTGCGCGCCGCTGCCCGCCTCGTCGCCCGCGGCCTCGAGGGCGGCGAGCCGCACGATGTGCAGGCCGCGGTCGCGGGGCGCATGGGTCAGCGCCGCGTCGATCTGCGCGAGCGCGCCCGGCGTGTCGTCCGCGTTCATCCGCTCGGCGATCAGCACCATCTGGGCCGCCACCGTCTCGGGCGCGGCCTCGACCACCTCGGCCGCCATCGCCAGCGCCGCGTCGCGGTCGCCCTCGCGGTAGTCGACCGTCGCCTTGAGCGCGCGCACCTGGGCGTCGGCGGGGGCGAGCGCGAAGGCGCGGGTCACGTGCTCGCCGGCGGCGGCGAAATCGCCGATCTCGAGCGCCATTTCGGCGAGTGCCGTGCGGGCCGCGAGATCGTCGGGCCGCTGCTCGATCAGCCGCAGGTACTGGGCGAAGGCGGCCTTGGTGTCGCCGGTCTCGCGCAGCATGGCGGCATAGGCCGCGCGCGCCTCGGCATGCTCGCCGTCGAGGCGGAAGACGTTGCGGAACTCCAGCGCCGCGCGCGTCGTGTCGCCCTCGGCGATCAGCGTCAGCGCCCGCTCGAAATGCGCCTGGGCGCGCTCCTCGGCCGTTTCGCAGCCCGCGAGCGCGAGGGCGGCGAGGAGCGCGATCAGGGCGGGGCGGGGGAGGCGCATCGGTGGGGCTCCGGCTCTGGCACCGGCGGGATCCCGCGACCCCGCCGTTCGGGCGGGAGGATAGCCGCGGGGGGGCTTAAGAAAAAGACAACATCGCGTGGCCCTGCTCCCCGCGCCGGCGGACCGGCCGGGGCGGGGCGGGGCGGGAGCCGGCGTGCGGGCCGCATCGGGCGCGCTGCGCGGGACCGGGGCCGCGCGCCCGGCCAGAAGTCAGGCGCGCACGTGCTGCGGTGGCAGGGGCGGTGCCGGTCAGGCAGGTTCCGCGGAGGCCGGAGGCCGCGCGCGGCCGTCCGCCCCGCAGCGGCGGGATGCGAGGACGCTCCGGAGGGCGGTTCCGCCGGGAGTTGTGTCCAGAGTCTTCTGTAATTTGGATGGGCTTTATCCGGCCGGGAGCCCCAGGCGCGGCCTCGCGGCCGGCGTCTGCCGCGGTGGCAAGGTCGGTGCCGGTTCGGGGGGGTCCGCAGAAATCGGGGCGCGCGCGGCGCTCCGGAGCCAGCCGTGGACGGAGGCGCGGGCGGGCATCGGGCGCGGTGTGACGAGACCCGCGCGGAGGCGCCGCCGCCACGGTGCCGGCCCGAGAGCGCGGCGCGGCGGGCGCCGGAGGTGCCGCGCTCGCAGCCGGTGCGGGCGGCGAGGCTCTCGCTGGCGCGGCGTCCCCGCCGGCCGGCGGCGGACTTCTAGTAGCCGGTGCCGCGCAGGACCGTGCGCACCGTCATCACCAGCACCAGCACGTCGGTCAGGAACGAGAGCCGCTGGGCGTAGCAGGTGTCGTAGACCGCGCGGTGCGAGAACGAGGTCTCGTTGCGGTCGGAGATCTG
>JBBQRM010000138.1:0-7490 GCA_038214855.1 Rhodobacterales bacterium
GCGGGGCCGGGTCGTGGTGGAGATCGCGCCGTGATCACGCCCGACTACGTCCGCACGATGGCGGCCTACAATTCCGAGATGAACCGTCGGGTCTATGCCGCAGCCGAGCGGGTGGGCGAGGCGGAGCGGCGGGCCGACCGCGGCGCCTTCTGGGGGTCGATCCACGGGACGCTGTCGCATCTGCTGTGGGCCGACCGGATGTGGCTGTCGCGCTTCGGGCTCGGGGAGAAGCCGGAGGTCGGGATCGCGGACAGCGGCCGGTACGTGGAGGATTTCGCCGCGCTGTGGGCGGCGCGGCGGGAGCTGGACGCGGCGATCGAGAACTTCGCCGCCGGGCTCGAGCCGCAGGCGCTGGAGGGCGATCTCGCCTGGTGGAGCGGGGCTCTGGGGCGGGAGATGGTCAAGCCGCGGGCACTGTGCATGATCCAGGTCTTCAACCACCAGACCCACCACCGGGGGCAGGTCCATGCGCTGCTGACCCGGGCGGGCGAGGAAACCGGCGCCACGGACCTGCCCTTCGTGCTGTGAGGTGGCCGGGGGGATGTCGCACGGTGCGACACGCTTCCGGCCACTGAAATCATCGAAGAAAGAATTGCATTTTAACACTCCATTCTACCGAACTGGGCCTATTGAAGGCCTTCGCCGGGGCTCTCCCCGGGCCGGACTAGCCAAGTGTCCGGTGGACACTTGGTCCGGTCGGTTGCCCGAAGCCGTAAGGCGAAGGGCAAGGGGGGTCGAGATTTCCCGAACGCGGCAATCGGGGCGCGCACGCCCGGGCGGGTGCGAGCACGCCCGCCCGCCGTCACGCCGCAGGCGTGCCTCCGGCACGACGGGCGGGCGTGCGCGCCCCGATTTGTCACGGGACAAATCGGGGGAAGAGAAGGTAAGGCTTCCCCGATACATGCACCGCCAACTTCTCGCACGGCCGGGCGGCACCGCGAACCGACCCCGGAGGTCGGCCGGGACGAAAGGTTAATCGGCCCGATCTGTCCGAAAAGCGACTTAAACGTCGCTTTCGAACCATGCGCCGGTCGTATCCGTGTCATCAATTGCGCGACCAGCATCCACAGCAACGGGAGACGGCGCATGGCCTCGACGCAGGAGACGGCGGGTTCGAGACCGGCCGAAACCGACTACGAGGTCGGGCAGGACAACTTCACCGCGCAGATCGGGCCGTTCGGCCTCGACATCCACAATCCGGTGTTCCTGATCTCGGGGCTCGGGATCTTCGCCTTCGTCCTCGCCACGCTGATGTTCCCCGAGAGCGCCACGAACCTCTTCGGGGCCTCGCGCGACTGGGTGACGTCGAACTTCGACTGGTTCTTCCTGCTCGCCGGCAACTTCTTCGTGCTGTTCTGCCTGGCTCTGATCGTGACACCGCTCGGGTCGGTGCGGCTGGGCGGGCGGGACGCGCGGCCCGACTACGGCTATGTCGGCTGGTTCGCGATGCTGTTCGCCGCCGGGATGGGCATCGGGCTGATGTTCTTCGGCGTCTCCGAGCCGCTGTCGCATTTCGGCACGTCCTTCGCCGCGGATGCGGGCAGCCCCGAGAGCTGGGCGCCGCTCGGGGGTGCTGCGGGCGATGCCGCGGCGGCGGCGCGGCTGGGAATGGCGGCGACGATCTATCACTGGGGGCTGCACCCCTGGGCGATGTATGCGGTGGTGGGGCTGGCGCTGGCCTTCGCCTCCTACAACCGTGGCCTGCCGCTGTCGCTGCGCTCGGCCTTCTATCCGATCTTCGGCGACCGGGTTTGGGGATGGGTCGGACACACGATCGACACGATGGCGGTGTTCGCGACGCTCTTCGGCCTCGCGACCTCGCTGGGCTTCGGTGCGGAGCAGGCCAACGCCGGCCTGAACTTTCTGTTCGGGGTGGCGCAGACCGACGGGGTCAAGGTGGCGCTGATCATCGGCATCACGCTGATCGCGCTCACCTCGGTGCTGGCGGGGCTCGATTCGGGGGTCAAGCGGGCCTCGGAGATCAACATGGTGCTGGCGCTGGTGCTGCTGCTGTTCGTGTTGTTCGTCGGGCCGACCTGGGCGCTGATCTCGGGCTTCTTCACCGGGCTCGGCGCCTATGTGCGCGAGCTGCCGGCGCTGTCGATGCCCTTCGGGCGCGCGGACGACAACTTCCGCCAGGGCTGGACGGCGTTTTACTGGGCCTGGTGGATCTCCTGGTCGCCCTTCGTCGGCATGTTCATCGCGCGGGTCAGCCGGGGGAGAACGGTGCGGGAATTCCTGATCTGCGTGCTCCTGATCCCCAGCCTCGTCTGCGTGATCTGGATGACGGTCTTCGGCGGCACCGCGATCCAGCAGGTGGTGCAGGACGGCTATCAGGGGGCGACCGAGGCTGCGACCGAGCTGAGGCTGTTCGCGATGCTGTCGCAGCTGCCGCTCGCCGGGATCACCTCGCTGATCGGCATCGTGCTGGTGGTGGTGTTCTTCGTGACCTCGTCGGATTCGGGCTCCCTCGTGATCGACACGATCACCGCCGGCGGCAAGACCGACGGACCGCTGCCCCAGCGGGTGTTCTGGTGCCTGTTCGAGGGGCTGGTGGCGATCACGCTCTTGCTCGGCGGCGGGCTCGCGGCCTTGCAGGCGATGGCGGTGACGACCGGCTTTCCCTTCGCGATGCTGCTGCTCCTGATGTGCGTGAGCATCTGGATCGGGCTCAGGGACGAGCGAAAGGCGGGACGCTGAGGCCGCGAGGCACCGCCGCGCCGGCAAAATCCTTTCCATGTGGTTAATTGGTCTATAAAAGCCTATCAATATCAAGTACTTGTAAAGTTGCTCAAGCTTGAGCACCGTGAGCGTTCCCGGCCTTGAAAGCCGCCTGTGCCTGCGCGAATGTGACGGCTCCGCACCGTGGCGGCGCCGTCAGCCTCCAGGAGCCCCATGCCCGATCTCGACGTAGCCTTCGTCCGCGCGCAGTTCCCCGCCTTGTCCGAGCCGAGCCTCCGCGGCCAGGCGTTCTTCGAGAACGCCGGCGGCTCCTATGCCTGCGGCCAGGTCATCGACCGGCTGACGCGCTTCTATCGCAGCCGCAAGGTCCAGCCCTACGGCCCCTACGCCGCCAGCGCGGCCGCCGGCGCCGAGATGGACGAGGCGCGCACGCGGCTCGCCGCGATGATGGGGGTGGCGGCGGACGAGCTCCAGTTCGGCCCCTCGACCAGCCAGAACACCTATGTGCTGGCGCAGGCGTTCCGGGCGATGCTCGGCCCGGGCGATGCGGTGGTGGTGACCGACCAGGACCATGAGGCCAATTCCGGCGTCTGGCGACGGTTGGCCGAGGCAGGCGTCGAGCTGCGCGACTGGCGGGTGGACCGCGACAGCGGGCTTCTCGACCCGGAGGGTCTCGCGGCGCTCCTCGACGGCCGCGTGCGGCTGGTGTGCTTCCCGCATTGCTCGAACATCGTGGGGGCGGTGAACCCGGTGGCGCGGATCGCCGCGATGGCGCACGAGGCCGGGGCGGTGGTCTGCATCGACGGGGTGAGTGCAGCCCCCCACGGGCTGCCGGACGTGGACGCGCTCGGCGCCGACATCTATCTGTTCTCGGCCTACAAGACCTACGGGCCGCATCAGGGGCTGATGGTGGTGCGCAAGGCCCTGGCCGAGCGGCTGCCGAACCAGGGGCACTGGTTCAACGCGAGCTACCCCTCGAAGCGGCTGGTGCCCGCGGGGCCCGATCATGCGCAGATCGCGGCGAGCGCGGGGATGGCGGATTATCTCGATGCGCTAGACGCGCATCATTTCGAGACGCCGGCCGAGCCGCGGGCGCGGGCCGTGCGCGTGGCCGCACTCCAGGCCGCGCAGGAGGCGCGGCAGCTCGCGCCGCTGCTAGGGCATCTGCGCGGGCGGGGCGACGTTCGGATCGTGGGACCCGACCGGCCGGAGGGCCGGGTGCCGACGGTGGCGCTCGCTTGCGCGCGGCCGGGGGCCGAGCTCGCGGCGGAGCTGGCGGGGCACGGGATCATGGCCGGCGGAGGGGATTTCTATGCGGTGCGGCTGCTCGAGGCGATGGGGATCGACCCGGGCCATGGGGTGCTGCGGCTGAGTTTCGTGCACTACACCGAAGGCCCCGAGATCGAGCGCCTGACCGACGCGCTCGATGCGGTGCTGCCGCAGCCGCGGCAGCGGGCGCGCGGCTGAGCATGGCTGCGGCGCCGTCGCTCCTGTGGCTGCGGCGCGACCTGCGGCTGGACGATCATCCCGCGCTCGAGGCGGCACTGCGCGGTGGCGGGCCGGTGATCCCGGTCTTCGTGCTCGACCCCGAGACCGAAGCCGTGGGCACTGCTGCGAAATGGCGGATGGGCCTGTCGCTCGCCGATCTGAGCGCGCGGCTGGAGGCGATGGGCAGCCGGCTCATCTTGCGCCGGGGGGCGGCGCTCGGGGTGCTGCGGGCGCTCTTGGCCGAGACGGGTGCGCGGTCGGTGCACTGGACGCGGCTCTACATGCCCGAGGCGATCGCGCGGGACACCGAGGTCAAGGCGGGGCTCCAGGCGGGCGGCATCGCGGCGGAGAGCCATTCTGGCCATCTGCTGCTCGAGCCCTGGGCGGTCGCGCCGAAGGGGGGCGGGTTCTTCAAGGTCTACACACCGTTCTGGCGGGCGCTGAGGGCGAAGGGCGTGCCGGAGCCGCTGCCGGCACCGGCGCGTCTGCCGGCGCCCGAGGCCTGGCCCGCGTCGGAGGTGCTCGCGGACTGGCGCCTGGGCGCGGCGATGAGGCGCGGCGCCGGGGTGGTGGGGCGCTTCGTGCGCGTGGGCGAGGCGGCGGCGCAGGCGCGGCTGGCGGAGTTTCTCGATCACCGGGTGGAGGACTACGCCCGCGACCGCGACCGGCCGGACCGGGAGGCGACCTCCGGGCTGTCGGAGCATCTGACCTACGGCGAGATCTCGGCGCGAAGGGTCTGGCACGGAGGGCTGCGCGCGCTGGAGGAGGGGCGGGCGGGGGCGGAGACGTTTCTGCGCGAGGTGGCGTGGCGCGAGTTCGCCTGGGCGCTCCTCTATCACACGCCGCGCCTGGCGACGGCGAACTGGCGGCCGGAGTGGGACGCTTTTCCCTGGCGCGGCGACAGCGCCGATGCCGAGCGCTGGCGGCGGGGGATGACCGGCGAGCCGATGGTCGATGCCGGGATGCGCGAGATGTTCGTGACCGGCACGATGCATAACCGGGTGCGGATGCTCGTCGCGAGCTACCTGACCAAGCATCTGATGACGCATTGGCGGGTCGGATGCGACTGGTTCGCCGACTGTCTCATCGACTGGGACCCGGCGTCGAACGCGCTCGGCTGGCAATGGGCGGCGGGGTCGGGGCCGGATGCGGCGCCGTATTTCCGCATCTTCAACCCCGCGGGGCAGGGCGAGAAGTTCGATTCCGAAGGCCAGTACCGCCACCGCTTCGTGCTCGGCTGGGGCGAAGGACCGCCACACGAGGATGCGGAGGCGTATTTCCAAGCGGTGCCGCGGTCGTGGCGGCTCGACGCTTCCGCGCCTTATCCCGCGCCGATGGTCGAGCTCAAGGCGGGACGCGAGACGGCGCTCGCCGCCTATTCCGAGCAAATGAGCGGGGTCGCGCGGCCGCGTTGATCGGGGCGGGGTGCTGCGGCATACTTCCTGGGGGGAGACCGGGAGGGCGGCATGAGCGTGATCACGACGACGCGGGGGCAGAGGGACCTGCCGCGCTGGTTCTCGGCCTGCATGTCGGTGCTGGAACAGCTGCCGTCGGGCAGCATCGACCTCGCCCTGCCCGACGGACGGATCTTTCGCGCCGAGGGCAGGTCTCCCGGACCCGCCGCCCGGCTCGACGTTCGCGACCCGCGGTTCTTCGCGCGGGTGGCGCGCGAGGGGGAGCTCGGCTTCTGCGAGGCCTATCTCGACGGCTGGTGGGACACGCCGGATCTGCAGACGCTGCTCGACCTGCTGATGGAAAGCCACGCCTGGGTGCGGCGGTCGCATCCGGTGGCGGGGCTCGTGCGCGCGCTGGAACGGGCGCGGCACTGGCTGCGCGATAACTCACCGCAACAGGCCGCGCGCAACATCGCCCACCACTACGATCTCGGCAACGCCTTCTATGCGCGCTGGCTCGATGAGACGATGACCTATTCCTCGGCGCTGTTCCAGACGCCGGCGGAGGAGCTGGCGGCGGCGCAGCGGCGCAAGTACGCGCGGGTCTGCGACGCGATCGGCGCGGCGCCGGACCGGCATCTGCTCGAGATCGGCTGCGGTTGGGGCGGCTTCGCCGAATTCGCCGCCTCCGAGCGCGGCGCCCGCGTCACGGGCCTGACCATCAGCCGCGCGCAGCACGATTTCGCGCGCGCCCGCGTCTTCGAGGCGGGGCTTACTGAGCGGGTCGAGATCGTGCTGCGCGACTACCGCGACGAGCGCGGCAGCTACGACGGGATCGCCTCGATCGAGATGATCGAGGCGGTGGGCGAGAAATACTGGCCCGCCTATTTCGGCGCGGTGCGCGACCGGCTGAGGCCCGGCGCCAGCGCGACGATCCAGGCGATCACCGTCGCCGAGAGCCTGTTCCCGACCTATCGGCGGACGGTGGATTTCGTCCAGAAGTACATCTTCCCGGGGGGATGCTGCCGAGCCCCGGCGCGCTCGCCGCCCAGATCGAGCGGGCGGGCCTGACGCTGACCGGACAGTTCGCCTTCGGGGAGAGCTATTCCGAGACGTTGCGCCGCTGGAACGCCCGCTTCGACGCGGCCTGGTCGGAGATCGCGCCGCTGGGCTTCGACGAGCGGTTCCGGCGGATGTGGAGCCTCTATCTCGCCTCCTGCGCCGCCTCCTTCCGCAGCGGCACGACGGACGTGGCGCAGGTCACGATGCGCCGCCCGGCCTGAGGCGGGTTCACGGCCTTTCACAGTGAAAGGCGACATCGACCATTGAAATCATTGAAGAAAAAACCGCGTTTTAACGTCTGGTTAGGATATATCGCACCGAGGGCCGACCCCTTCGCCGCTTAACTTCCGTCAACCGGTCGGCAGGTTCACCGGCTGCGGCGGGACGGTGAAGCGCCGGGGGCCGGTCAGCGCCATCAGGCAGAGGCAGGGCTCGTCGCCGACGTTGCGCGGCTCGTGGTGGCAGGCGCCGTCGGCGAGCGCGAGATCGCCGCGCTCCAGGATCCTGCCGCCATCGCGCATGCGCCCGGCGAGGATCAGCGACGCCTCCTCGCCCTCATGGGTATGGGCGGGGATGCAGGAGCCCGGGAGCACCCGAACGAGACTTACCACGTCGGGGCCGAAGCCATCGAGCGGAGCCTCCGAGACCCCGCCCCGCCACGGGCACCAGCGCGCGGGGCCGGCGCGCCCCCTTGCGCGCGCCACCGGTGCCGGCAGCGACAGGGCAGCTTCGCAGGCCGCGGGGGGGATCTGGATGCGCGGTTCCGTGGTGACGGCGGGCGCGTCAAGGCGCGCCAGCGCCGCCTCGAGCCGGCCAGGGCCGGGCGGAGGTGCCGCCGATTCCGCGAGGATGGCGCCGGCGAGG
>JBBQRM010000139.1:0-7439 GCA_038214855.1 Rhodobacterales bacterium
CGTCAGTCACGTCGAAGCCCGCCGTCTCGACCTCCGCGCCCTCGCCGCGCAGCTCTTCTGCCGCACGCTCCAGCCGCGCTTCGTCGCGGCCGTTCAGCACCACCCGGGCGCCGGCGCGGCTCAGCGCGCGACCGAGCGCGAGCCCGATCCCCTGGCTCGAACCGGTCACGAGCGCGCGGCGCCCCGTCAGATCGAACTGCCCCGTCATGATCGCCCCCCCTCGCGCGGGTTGACCCCGCGCCCGGAGCGTATCAGGCTCGCATTCCCGACCCAACACCCCACCAACCGGAGGCACCTCGTGGCGCACCCTTCCGTCCTGCTCGTCACCCCCTACCCCGCCCGGGACATGGAGGCGCTGGAGCGGCGGTTCGCCGTGCACCGGCTGTGGGAGGCGCCCGACCGCGACGCCTATCTCGCCGAGCACGCCCCCCACCTGCGCGCCATCGCCACCAACGGCGAGCGCGGCGCCAGCGCCGAACTGATCGCCTCGTTGCCGGCGCTCGAGATCATCGCCTGCTACGGCGTCGGCGTCGATGCCATCGACTTCCCGGCCGCCCGCGCCCGCGGCATCGCCGTCACCAACACCCCCGGAGTGCTGACCGACGACGTCGCCGATCTCGCGCTCGCGTTGATGCTCGCCACCGCACGGCAAATGCCCCAGGCGGAGCGCCACATCCGCGACGGTCGCTGGCCCTCCGGCCCCTATCCGCTCGCGGCGCGCATGTCGGGCAAGCGCCTCGGCATCGTCGGCCTCGGTCGGATCGGCCAGGCCATCGCCAGGCGCGCCGAGGCCTTCGGCATGGAAGTCGCCTACTACAGCCGTGCTGCCAAGCCCGACTTCGCCCACCGCCACTACGCCACCATCCCCGAGCTCGCCTCGGGCAGCGACTTCCTCGTCGCGGCGCTGGCCGGCGGCCCCGACACGCTCGGACTGATCGGCGCCGACGCCTTCGCAGCACTCGGCCCCGAAGGCGTCTTCGTCAACGTCGCGCGCGGCTCCGTCGTCGACGAGGCCGCCCTTCTCGACGCGCTGGAGCAGGGCCGCATCCGCGGCGCCGGCATCGACGTGATGCTGAACGAGCCCGACATCGACCCGCGCTTCCTTAAGCTCGACAACGTCGTGCTCCAGCCCCACCAGGGCAGCGCTACCACCGAGACCCGCGCCGCGATGGGCGATCTGGTCGTGGCCAACCTCGCCGCGCATTTCGAGGGCAACCCACTGCTCACCCCCGTCCCATGACCGCCCGGCCACGACGGAGGAAAGTAAACAAGATGTAAAAACGCGCTTTTTTTGTCAATGAAAACAAGGATGAGAATCGCCTTTCACAGTGAAAGGTCGGTTTTTTCACACCCCCTCCGCCTCACCCCTCACCTCGTGCGGCGCCAGGCGTCCCCAGTCGAAGCTCACCCCCGTCCCCGGCACCTCGGGCGCCACGGCCCGGCCCCCCTCCAGCACCAGCGGCCGCTCGGTATAGGCGTCGATCGGAAAGGAATGCACCTCGATCAGCCCGGCGTTCGCCTGCCCCGCGACCAGGCTCACGTGCAGCTCCTGCATCCCGTGGCTGCACACCGGCAGGCCGTGCGCCCGCGCCCGCGCCGCCACCTCCAGCCATCCCGTGATCCCGCCGCAGTTCGAGGCGTCCGGCTGGATATAGCTCAGCCGCGCCGCCTCCAGCGCCGCCTCGAACTCGTGGATCGTGTGCAGGTTCTCGCCCATCGCCAGCGGCATCCCCGTCGCCTCCGCGATCCGCGCATAGCCGGCCAGATCCTCCGGGATCACCGGCTCCTCGAACCACAGCACGTCGTGCTCGGCAAAGGCCCCGGCCGCCGCGATGGCCCGCTCCACGTCGAGCGCGTAGTTCGCGTCCACCATCAGCGCCACCTCCGACCCGATCAGCCGCCGCACCGCCGCGACCCGGGCCGCATCCTCGGCGAGATCGGGCCGGCCCACCTTGATCTTCACCCCGTCAAAGCCCCGCGCCAGGTACCCCTCGACGCTCGCCAGCAGCTTCGGCAGATCGAAGCCGAGGTCGATGCCGCCGCAATAGGCCCCGCAGCGGTCCGCGGCGCCGCCGGCCATCCGCCACAGCGGCAGGCCTGCCTCCCTGCCCCGCAGGTCCCACAGCGCTATGTCAACCGCCGAGATCGCAAAGGCCGCGATCCCGCCGCGCCCGACGTAGTGGAGGTGCCAGAGCATCGCCTCGTTCAGCGCCTCGACCTCCGATCCGTCGCGTCCCTCCAGGAACGGCGCAAGGTCGTGGCGGATCATCGTCAGGATGGCCCGTCCCCCCCGCCCGCCGGTATAGGTATAGCCGGTGCCCGCCCGCCCGTCCGCCAGCGTCACGGTCACGGTGACCAGCTCGAAATGCGTGTGGTCGCCGTGCTTGGCGTCGGTCAGCACCTCCGCCAGCGGCACCGCGAAGAGCCGCGCCTCGACCGCGGCGATCCGGCTCATGCCGGCCCTGCCGCTTCGAGCTCGGCGCGGGCGCGGGTCGCGGCGCTGTCGGGCAGCGCCTCGACGTCGTCGCGGGTGAGCACGGCACCGTGCGCGACCGGCCGGCGCAGCGCGACGCCGTGGGCGAGGCCAATGGGAAGGGCGCGGGCCGCGAGCGAGGCCCGCGCCGGCATCAGCCGGCCCCAGGCGCAATGCCCGCCCTCGCCGTCGAGCCGCTCGCCCGCCGCGAGGTCGCGCTTTGCTATCGCGACCACGTCGCCCGCCCAGGCGCGCGTCGCGCCGGTGGGCTCGCGGTCGAGCGCTGCCCGGACCACCGAGACGCCGAGCTCCAGCCCGATCAGGTGATAGGGCCGCCATAGGGCCGCGAACTCGCCCGTCGCGTCGGTACGCAGGCCGTACTGCTGGAAGCAGGCGCGGGCATAGGCGTTGGGGGCGGCGAAGACGACATAGACCCCCCAGCGGAGGCTGTCGGGCAGCTCGTCCACGGCGCCGCGCTCGGCGGAGGCCACGACCTCGACGAGGCCGCGGCCCTCGAGCATCCCGCCCTGCGCCCGAGGGATCAGCCGGTCCTGGAGTGCTCCGCTGCCCACGGCGGGAAAGCGGAGGCCGCCCGGCGGGACCTTGAGCCCGGTCGCGTTGGCGATCGCGGCCATCTCGATGGCGGACTTCGTGCCGTCGAGGAAGGAGTTGAACATCTGCGGGTTCATGCCGGCGGCGGCCGCCTGATCCGGGGTCATGCCGTAATGCTCCCAGACCCCGTCCGGGGTGGCGTCGTGGTAGAGGGGCTGGTAGCGCGTGCCCTTGCCGGCGGCGATCACCTCGAAGCCGCAGGTCCGCGCCCAGTCGACGAGCTCGGCCACCAGCGCCGGTTGATCGCCGTAGGCCATCGAATAGACGGTGCCGGCGCTGGCATGGGCCGCGGCGAGGACGGGGCCCGCGAGCACGTCGGCCTCGACGTTGACCATGACGATATGCTTGCCTTCCTTCGCGGCGGCGAGGGCATGGGCGCAGCCGGCGGCGGGCGAGCCGGTGACCTCAAGCACGACCTCGATCGCGGGGTTGGCGATCACGTCCATGCCGTCGTCGGTGAAGGTGACGGTCTCGATCCGCGCCTCGTCCCAGCCGGTGGCGCGGCAGGCGGCGCGGGCGCGGGCGGGGTCGAGATCGGCGATGGCCACGACCTCGAGATGCGGCGAGAAGGGCACCTGGTTGAGGAACATCGACGCGAACTTGCCGGCGCCGATCAGGCCGACGCGGATCGGGCCCCGCTCGTCGATCCGTGCCTGGAGGCGGGCGGGCAGTGGCGGCATGGGGGGTCCTCTCGCTGGCTCGGGTCGAGCCGGAGTATCGGTCAGGCGCGGCGGGTCCGCAACGGTCGGACTGCCGGCCACTCGACCGGCCAGAAGTGTGCGACAGGGGGTGTCGCACCGTGCGACACGCAGACGCCGGTTAATTTTATTGGGTAAATCGCGTCGAATTTACCACATCTCAAGATGTGTTAACGCGAGCAGCGGGCTCCTCCGTCGGTGCGGAGCCCGCGAAGGTCAGGCCTGGAGCACCTGACCGAGATGGTCGCCGAGCCTGAGCGCGAGCTGGACGATCGTGTAGGTCGGATTGACGTAGCTGGTGGTCGCGAACACGCTCGAGCCGCCGATGCTGAGGTTCGAGATGCCGTGGACCCGGCAGTCGCGATCGACGACGCCCTGCCGCGGATCGTCGCTCATCCGCGTGGTGCACATGTGGTGCCGGCTGCCGACGCTTCCCTGGTTGTCGCGCGTATTGGGCAAGACAGGGTTCTCCGCACGCAGCCAGTCGCGTATGCGGATGCGGCCGACCCCCTGCTCGGCCAGGGTCGCCCCCAGCGCCACCGTCGTCTCCTGGAGGTTGCGGTAGAACGCCTCGTCCAGCCGCCAGTCGAGGCGGATGCGGTTGAGCCCGAAGGGATCGACGTCTTCGTCGAGCATCACCCGGCTGTCGGCGAGCAGCGGCGATTCCGCCCCCACCCAGACCTCGCCCGAGGGATTGTTCACCGGGTCGGCGAAGAGCGCGTATTCGGTCGTCCCGCCCCAGATGCACTCGACCGGCCGGCCGCGCACCGCCTCGGCGAGCCGGCGGGTGAAGCCGGTGGCGCATTGCCCGGTGCGCAGGATGCGCTTGGGCACCGAATAGGGGGTGGGAACCTTGTGCAGCACCATGTAGCAGACCTTGAGCGCGGCGTTCTCGTGCAGGTATTCGGCGCTGGGGACATAGGTTTCCTCGCGGATCTCGGGCGCCTTCTCGAACAGGATGTCGGCCACCTCGACGGTCGGATGGTCGCAGAAGAACCGGCCGACGAGGTCGTTCCGGTTGCCGATCCCGCCGGGCATCTGACTGCGGAAGTTGAGCAGCATCCGCGGGTTCTCGAGCCCGCCGAGGCAGAGCGCGTATTCCCGCGCCTCGACGGTGAAGCCGGGGTCGTCGGGCCGGTACGAGCGAAAGACCGCTCCCGTGACCCGGCGCATTTCCTCGTCCAGGCGCAGATCGACGAGGTTCGCGTTGAGGCACAGAGTGATCGCCCCGGAGGCGGCGAGCTCGGCCTCGTATTTCTCGGCGAAGCGGGTCGGCGGGCTGCGCCGCCAGCCGACGGCGCGGAAGTCGTCGCTGTCGCCGACGGGGCGGTCGCCGAAGCCGTCGGACGACGGCAGGTCGAGGATCGCGTCGGTCGCGGCCTGGTAGGGGTCGAGATCGGCCTTGGCGATCGGCCAGCCGCTGAGCGGATGTCCGGGGCGCGGCTCGAAATCCACCGCCTCCATCTCCTTGCACTTGCCGTTCCAGTGGCCCGACGAGCCGCCGAAGAACCGCAGGCGCGCCACGTCGAGATCGATCGTGTCGAGCCCGGCGATCTCGCCCTCGTAGAGGCTCTGGCTCTCTTCGGTCAGGTCGCGCGCGCCGCCTTCCATAAGGGCGACGTCGAGGCCCTTTGCGGCGAGCGTCCGGGCCAGGGTGATGCCCGCCGGCCCGGAGCCGACGATGCAGATGTCGAAATACCGGGCGAAGCGCGCCCGGTCCACGGTCTGGGCATCAACGATCATGGCGGGCCAGAACCTCCATGTCGTGCGCGGTCAGGACCCAGCCGTTCAGAAGGAAGACCCGCGGGCGGGGCCGCGTCGCGGCGGCGGCAAGCCCCCCGAGAAACGGCAGGCCGCCGAGCGCGCCCAGAGAAAGTTGCAAGAAGCGTCGCCTGTTACCCATCAAGATACACCCCACTCACACACAACCAACACGTGCAAGAACCGAAGCAAGTCCGGTCTGCAGTCACGAGTACAAACACCGCAGCGCACACCGCCCGGGTTTAGTCAAAATAGCAGAAACAGAATCAGGTTTCGCGCACGGAGTCCGGGTAGGGTTAAGGCCGGAGCCGAACCGGAGGACCCGTCAGCCGTGGAAACGCTCGCGCCAGCCGAGCCCCGCCTCGACGGTGGTCGCGGGCCGGTACTCGCAACCGAAGGCGCCGGCGTAGCCGCCCGCGACGAAGGCCGGCAGCAGCCGGGCGTAGTCGAGCCTGCCGGGGAACGGGTCCGCGCGCTCGGGGACGGAGGCGATCTGGATGTGACCGACGCGCAGCGCCTGCGCTTTGAACCGCGCGAGGACGTCGCCGTGCTCGGTCTCGACATGGAAGCAGTCGAAGAGGATCTTCAGCCGCGGATCGCCGATCTCGTCGAGCACGCCTCGCGCCTGGTCGAGGTCGTGAAGGAAGTATCCCGGCATCGCCACGCGGCAGATCGGCTCGATCAGCACCGTCGCCTCGCCGGCCGCCAGCGCGTGGCGCAGGTTGGCGAGATAGGCGGCGCGCGCCGCCGGGGTTGGCTCAGTACGGCCGGCGAGCACGTGCACCGCCCCCGCGCCCAGACGGGCGGCCAGCGCGATCGCAGCGTCGATGTCGCGCCGCGCCCGGTCCTCGCTGCCGGGGATGGCGGCGCAGCCCGCCGTCTCGCCCATGCGCACGTTGAGGCCCAACACCGGTAGTCGGGTCTCGGCGAGCGTGTCGGCGAGCGCGGCGGGGTCGACCGCCTGCGCCTCGTCGTGGAACTCCACCGCCTCGAAGCCGCAGGCACCTGCGCGGCGGATGCGGTCGAGGAAGGGCAGCTCCTTCCACAGGAAACCCAGGTTGGCCGAGAACCGGTAGTCGCTCATGCGTCCCACTCCACGTCGAATGTCTCCACGATCCGGGCGATATGGGGCCCGCTCAGCAGCCTCGGCGATAGGCCGCGGGTCAGGAGCGCGAGCTTCGCCGTCTCCTCCAACTCCTCCATCGCATAGGCCGCAGCCTCCACGTCGCGCCCCGCCACCACCGGTCCGTGATTGGCGAGCAACACCGCCGCGCGCTTGCCCCCGAGCCCCCGGACCGCCTCGCCCATCGCCGGATCGCCGGGCAGGAATACCGGCAGCAGCTTCACGCGCCCGAGCCGCATGATCGCATAGGGCGTGAGCGGCGGCAGGACGCTGTCGGGATCGGTGTCCGGCAGCATCGAGAGCGCGACCGAATGGGTGGAATGCAGATGGACGACGGCCCCCGCCATGCTGCGGGTGTCGTAAAAGGCGCTGTGCAGCGGCATCTCCTTGGTCGGCTCGTCGCCTTCCGCAAGCCTGCCTTGCGCATCGAGGCGGCTCAGCCGGGCGGGGTCGAGCCGGCCAAAGGAGCTGCCGGTGGGGGTGACGAGCAGGCCGCCGTCGGGCGTGCGCGCCGAAATGTTGCCCGAGGCGCCCCCCGTGAGACCGCGGTCGAACATCGAGGCCGCGAGCGTGCAGATCAGCTCGCGCAGCGCCGCCTCGGCGCTCATGACGCGTCCAGCACGTCCGCCGCCTTGGCGAAGAAATCCGGCGCCCCGAAATTGCCGGACTTGAGCGCGAGCGCGAGCGGCCGTCCGGTGACCCGCAGCGCCGGCACGCCCGGATCGATGGCGGGACCGATCTCCAGCGCCGTCGCCCCGAGCGCCTCCACGAC
>JBBQRM010000140.1:0-7434 GCA_038214855.1 Rhodobacterales bacterium
GAAGAACCTCAGCTACAACATGCGCCGTCTCGGCCAGCTTCGCCGGTTGCATCCCAGTCCCGTGTGATCACGGTTACCACCACGGAAACGCCCTCCGTAGACAGGCCGCTGACCCGGACATCCGGAAACGGAACCGACGCCCGACATGTCTCGGGTGTTTTCTCCATGACCGAAGGCTGCGCTCTACCGGAGGCGCGCCTCAATCGCGGATCACCGCAGAAACAGGGCAAAAATCGAGGTGCCCTATAGTTGCGCCGAAGGGCGTGCACAATAATGAGCGCCTGCTGGCGATAGCCGAAGGAGCGGCGCTTCCGGAGCGCGCGCGCAATCCGATCCGGTTTCTGGCTGGGCCGGCTTCTGGCGGAGCAGTTCCGCGACACGCAGACGAAGATCGAAGATGTCACTGCCGAAATCCGAGCGGCTGCCGACGGCGACGAGGCTGCGCGTCGCCTGCAGACTGTGCCCGGAATCGGCCCGATCACGTCGAGTTTTCTGGCGGCCACGCTACCGGACGTGTCGAACTTCAAGGCTGGCCGCGACCTGGCGGAGGGTCGTTCTTGAGTGGGCAATGGCGGCCTCGCGCAAGTCGCGAGTATTCAGACCTTTGGACCTGAAATGGCCAATCCCACCCTACAACACAACCACCCAACCTACCCGGTTGCACAGGGCACCGCCACAAGGTATCCCGCGAGCGACACGAGCGGAGGCCGAGATGAAGCTGGCGGATATCCAGAAGGACTGGCAGGTCTTCGCGCGCGAAGGCACCCGCGCCGTCGGCGCCGTGCGCGGCGTTTCGGCCGGCCGGATCGACGTCTACATCGAAGGCTACGGCGACGTCGTTCTCGGCCCGGAGCAGGTCGAGACGGTGCACGACACCAAGGTCGTGCTCGCCATGGCCGCGCTCTCGGAGGAGCTCCGCGCGGCCATCGCCCGGGCGCACGACCGCGAGGACTTCCGGCCGTAGATCGAAACCTGCACTCGAAAGGTTCGGCACGACCGCCACCGCTCGACCCGAAATGATATGCATGGGTTGTGCATGCGTTGTGCATAGTCTCTGCACTCACCGGACCTTCAGCGTCGCCAGCCCGATCAGCGCCAAGATCAGGGCAATGATCCAGAACCGGATGACGATCTGAGGCTCGGCCCAGCCTTTCTTCTCGAAATGATGGTGAATCGGCGCCATCAGGAACACACGCTTCTGGGTTCTCTTGTAATAGAGAACCTGGATGATGACAGACAATGCTTCCACGACAAACAATCCACCCACAATCGCCAGCACGATTTCATGCTTGGTCACGACCGAAATAGCCCCAAGTGCTCCTCCGAGAGCTAGACTCCCTGTATCTCCCATGAATACAGCTGCCGGTGGCGCGTTGTACCAAAGAAATCCCAAGCCTCCCCCGATAAGAGAAGCAACAAAAATTGTAATCTCCCCCGTACCCGGCACGTAATTCACGTCGAGATAAGTGGTGAAATCTACCCTCCCAACCACGTAGGCGATGATCCCGAGTGCCGCCGCGGCGATCATGACCGGCATGATCGCCAGCCCGTCCAGACCATCCGTCAGATTTACTGCATTCGCCGAACCCACGATCACGATCATCGCGAACGGCACGAACAGCCATCCCAGATCGAGCAGCAGCGTCTTGAACAGCGGAAACGCCAGCTGCCCCGTCAGATCCGCAGGATGCAGGAACATCGCCCAAAGCCCTGCGATCAAAGCGATTCCAAACCCGAGGGCGAGCCGCATCCGACCCGATACCCCGTTGTGGGTCTGCCGTGTCACCTTGGCGTAATCGTCTGCGAAGCCGATCAGCCCAAACCCGACCGTCACGAACAGCACGATCCACACATACCCGCTCGACCACCGCGCCCAGAGCAGCGTCGAGACCAGGATCGCGCTCAGGATCAGGAGCCCGCCCATGGTAGGCGTCCCGGCCTTGGTCAGAACGTGGCTCTCCGGACCGTCGCTGCGGATCGGCTGGCCCCGCCCCTGGCGCACGCGCAAGAGGTTGATCAGCGGCGGACCGAAGATGAACCCGAAGACCAGCGCCGTCAGGAACGCCCCTCCGGCGCGAAAGGTGATGTACCGGAAAACGTTGAGAATGCTCAGATTCTGCGACAGCTCGGTGAGATAATAGAACATGCGCGCTCTTCAGCCTTCCGGAGGTTCATGCGGCCGGGCCTCGCCCAGGGCCTTGATCGCCGCGACGACGCAGCCGGTGCGCGCGCCGAGCGAGCCCTTCACGAGCGCCACGTCGCCGGCGTCGAGCAGGCGGCCGACCCGCGCGGCCATCGCTTCGGCCGTCTCGAACCACTGCCCGCGCCTTGCCTGAGGCAGAGCCGCGTGCAGCGCCCGCATCCGGGGGCCTGCGGCATGGACCGTCGTCACCTCCGCGAGCGCGGGCACCTGCGCCAGCTCCGCGTGCAGCGCCTGTTCCTGCGGTCCGAGCTCGAGCATGTCGCCCAGAAACGCCACCCGCCGGCCGCGGGCGACGCGCCCGATCCCGTCCTGCGGCTCGACCGAGGCGAAGACCTCGAGAGCCGCGGCCATCGCGGCGGGGCTGGCGTTGTAGCTCTCGTCGATCAGGGTGATCGACCCGTCGAGCCCCGCCGGCCCGAGCAGCACCGTCCAGCGCGCGCCCCGCCCCTCGGGCGGCAGCCACGTGGCGAGCGCTAGGGCAGCGCAGGCGAGATCCACCCCCAGCGCCTCGCAGACCGCAAGCACCCCCAGCGCGTTCAGCGCAAGATGCCGCCCCTGCGCCGCGAGCCGGAACAGGATCGGCTGACTGTGCACCCGCGCCGAGACTGCGGTGCCGGTCGCGCAGACGCGCACGGCCTCGAGGCGGAACTCCGGCCGCCCCGTGGCGCCGAAGCGCACCGGCCGCGCCCCCGCCCGCCGCGCCGCGCCGCGCAGGATATCGTAGGTGTCGATATCGCGGTTCATCACCGCCACGCCCCCCGGCGCGAGCCCCGTGTAGATCGACGCCTTCTCGCGCGCGATCCCGGACAGGTCACGGAACGCGGCCAGATGCACCGCCGCGACGGTCGTGATCAGCGCCACGTCCGGCCGCGCCAGCGCCGCCAGCGGCGCGATCTCGCCCGGCGCGTTCATGCCGATCTCGACCACTGCGAACTCCGCCTCCGCCGGCAGCCGCGCGAGCGTCAGCGGCACGCCCCAGTGGTTGTTGAAGCTCTTCTCCGCCGCATGCACCGCCGCGCCTTCGGCCGCCAGCGCCAGGCGCAGCATCTCCTTGCAGCCGGTCTTGCCCACCGAGCCCGTGACGGCCGCCAGCCTGCCCCCGAACCGCGCCCGCGCCGCGCGCGCGAGCCCCCGCAGCCCCTCGAGCACGTCCGGCACGATCAGGAGCGGCGCATCCGCGCCGACGCCCTCAGGCCGGCGCGAGACCAGCGCCGCGGCCGCGCCGCGGGCCAGCGCCTCTGCGACGAAATCGTGGCCGTCGCGCCTGTCCGTCAGCGCCACGAACAGATCGCCGGGCGCGAGGCTGCGCGTGTCGATCGAGACGCCCGAGGCCCGCCATTCGCGCGGGCTCGCGCCGCCGGTGGCGGCCGCGGCCGCATCGCGGGTCCAGAGCGCCGTCATGCTCCGAGGCCGTCGAGCGCGGCCACGGCGACACTCGCCTGCTCGATGTCGTCGAAGGGCAGCACGTCCTCGCCGACCACCTGTCCGGTCTCGTGCCCCTTTCCGGCGATCAGCAGCGCGTCGCCGGGCTGGAGCGCATCGACGGCGGTCAGGATCGCCTCGGCGCGGTCGCCGATCTCGACGGCCTCCGGACAGGCGGCGCGCACCGCGGCGCGGATGGCGGCCGCATCCTCGGTGCGGGGGTTGTCGTCGGTGACATACACCACGTCCGCCGCCTTCGCCGCCGCCTCGCCCATCAGCGGCCGCTTGCCGCGATCGCGATCACCGCCGGCGCCGAAGACGACGATGAGCCGCCCCATTACATGCGGCCGCAACGCCTTGAGCGCGGTCGCGAGCGCGTCGGGCGTGTGCGCGTAGTCGACGAAAACCTGCGCGCCGTTCGCCCGCGTCGCCGCCCGCTCCATTCGGCCGCGCACGGTCGCAAGCCCCGGCAATGCGGCGAACACCGCCTCGGGCTCGCTGCCGGAACCGATTGCGAGGCCGGCCGCGACCAGAGCGTTCATCGCCTGGAAGCCGCCGATCAGGTCGAGCCGCGCCCGATGCGCCCGCCCGCCCCAGGCATAGAGCGTCTCCTGACCCGTCGCATCGAACCGCTGACCGAGCAGGCGCAGGTCGCAGCCCTCGCCGCGGCCCACGGCGATGACGCTCGCCCCGCGCGCGCGCGCTGCGGAGCGGAAGCGGTCGCCCTCGCGATCGTCGACGTTGATCACCGCGGTGCCCCGCCGCGGCAGCACCCGCTCGAAGAGCCCGAGCTTGGCGGCGCGATAGGCCTTGAAATCGGCGTGATAGTCGAGATGGTCGCGGCTGATGTTGGTGAAGGCGGCCGCGGCCAGATGCACGCCGTCCAGCCGGTGCTGGTCGAGCCCGTGCGACGAGGCCTCCATGGCCGCGTGCGTGACGCCCTGCTGGGCGAGCTCGGCCAGCAGCGCGTGCAGCGTGATCGGCTCGGGCGTGGTATGCGTGAGCGGTGCAGCCACCGCGCCCTCGACGCCGGTGGTGCCGAAGTTCACCGCAACCTCGCCCAGAGCCTCCCAGATCTGCCGGGTGAAGCTCGCGACAGAGGTCTTGCCGTTGGTGCCCGTCACGGCGACCATCACCTCGGGCTGCGCCGCGTACCAGCGCGCCGCCGCGAGCGCCAGCGCCCGGCGCGGGCCGTCGTGGAGGATCACCGGCACCGGCAGCGGCCCGCCCGCCGCGGCCTCGGCGAGCGCGAGCCCCTCCGCATCGGTCAGCACCGCCGCGGCCCCCATGCGCAGCGCGTAGGGGACGAAGGTCGCCCCGTGCATCCGGCGGCCGGGCAGCGCCACGAACAGATGCCCCGGCTCGGTACGGCGGCTGTCGACCGACAGGCCCGAGATCTGCGGCAGCGGCGAGGTCCAGTTCCCGGCGCGGCGCGTGCCCGCGAGCAGCCCGAGCGCCTCGAACCCCTGGAGATTGTCGGTCCGTTCGGTTCCGGCCATGCTCCGCTCGTCCATCCGCAGCTTCGGCTGCAAGCGCATCCACGTGCGCGATCCGGGGCTAGTCGTTTCCGGCCAGCGTGTAAAGCGGCCCCGCCGCCTCCTCGGGTGCGGGCCTCGGGCGCAGGCCCAGGATCGGCGCTATCCGGCGGATCACCTTCGCGGCGATCGGCACGGTGGTCAGTCCCGCGGTGCGGAACGACTGCCCGTTGATCGCGGTCGAGGGCTCGTCGAAAGCCACCACCAGCACGTATTCCGGCGCGTCCGCCGGGAAGAAGCCGGCGAAGGTCGAGATCACCTTGTCGCGCGCATAGCCCCCCGTCGGCAGCGGCTTGTCGGCGGTCCCGGTCTTGCCGGCGACCTCGTAGCCCGACACGTCGGCGAGCTTGGCCGTGCCGCGCGTCACCACCTGACGCATCAGGCCGCGCATCTGCCGCGACAGCCGGGCCGAGATCACCCGGTCCGCCTCGGTCGGCCGCGCATCGCTCGCCACCAGGCTCGGCCGCACGCGGAACCCGCCGTTTGCCAGCGTCGCATAGGCCGCGGCCAGATGCAGCGGCGTCACCGCGATGCCGTGGCCGTAGGCGATCGTCATCGTCGTGAGATCCGACGTCTTCGCGGGCAGGAGCGGCCGGGCCTGCGCGGCCTCGCCCAGTTCCACCGTCAGCGGCTCGAGCAGGCCCAGACGCCCGAGGAAGGCGCTCTGCGCCTGCGCGCCCGCGGCGAGCGCCAGCCGTGCCGAGCCGATGTTGGACGAATGCACCAGCACGTCCTCGACGCTCAGCCGCGGCCCGTAGTCGTGGAAGTCGCGGATGGTGAACCGGCCCCAGCGCATCGGCCCCTCGGTATCGACCAGCGTCTGCGGCGTCATCCGCCCGTCCTCGAGCGCCAGCGCCACGGTGAAGGGCTTGAACACCGAGCCGAGCTCGTAGCGCCCCTGTGCGGCGCGATTGAACAGCGGGCTGTCGGCGGGATCGCCGCTGACCGGCAGGGCGGGGCGCAGGTTCGGATCGAAGTCCGGCAGGCTCGCCATCGCCCGGATCTGGCCGGTCGCGGCCTCCATCAGGATGCCCGTCGCGCCCCTGGCATTCATCTCCGCCATGCCAGCGGCCAGCACCTCCTCGAGCGCCGTCTGCACGCGCAGGTCGATCGACAGGCTGAGCGGCTCATCGGCGCGGGCCTGATCGCGCAGTCGCGCGTCGAACACCCGCTCGACCCCCGCGGTGCCCACCACTTCGGCCGCGCGCACGCCTTCGCGCCCGAAGCCGGTACCGCCGAGCAGATGTGCAGCCACCGCGCCGTTGGGATAGAGCCGGGTCTCGCGCGGCCCGAACAGCAGCCCGGGCTCGCCGAGATCGTGGACCCGCTGGCGCTGTTCCGGCGAGACGGTGCGCTCGATCCACAGGAACTTGGCACCCCCGGTCAGCCGCGCGCGCAGCCGCTCCGCGTCGAGGTCGGGGAAGATCGCAGCGAGCTCGGTCGCGGCGCGCTCGGGATCGACCATCTCCGCCGGCTGGGCGTAGAGCGAGGCGGTGACGATGTTGGTCGCGAGCAGCCTCCCGTCGCGGTCGGTGATGTCGGCTCGGTGGGCCAGGATCGGCACGGCGGCGACGCTCGCCTGCGGCTCGACGGGCTCCGAGGCCGCGAGCAGCGCCATCCGCGCGGCGACCGCGCCGAACCCCGCCACGAACACCAGCCCGAGCAGCACCAGGCGGCTCTCGGCCTTGACACGCTCGGCGCGGTGGCGGGCGCTGAGCCGCGCGGCGCGCTCCTCGGCCTCGACCAGGTCGGGATCGATGCCGCGGGCGCGCGCCGACAGGATGCGCGCGAGCGGGCGCAAAGGTCGGCGGATCATCGACGGTCCTCCGCGCGCGCGGCGCTCGGGCGGGGAAGAAGATCCGCTTCCGGCGGCTCGGGCGCGGGCGGATAGGCGACCATCGCCACCTCGCCGAACTGCTCGGGCACCAGATCGTCGAGTGCCAGCGCCTCGGAGTTCGCAGCGACCAGCACCCTCAGCCGATCCGGCCGGTTCAGGTACGCCCATTCCGCGCCGAGCACGTCGAGCGCCTCGCGCTCGCGCGCGATGCCGTGACGCAGCTCCTCGACCCGGCCGAGCGCCTCGCGCGCAGCGTAGTTCACGCGGTAGACCCAGGTGGCACAGACCACGACCAGCACCGCGGCCGACAGATAGAGCACGATCCTCACGGCGCGACACCTACCAGCGCCGGCGGCGGCAGGCCGAGGGAAGCCGGGTCCGGGCGCCCCGCGGGCGCCTCGGTCCGCCGCGCCAGCCGCAGCTTGGCGGAGCGGGCG
>JBBQRM010000141.1:0-7425 GCA_038214855.1 Rhodobacterales bacterium
GCGAGGCGGCCAGCAGCCACAGCCAGTAGGCCGAGGCGGCGGCGACCGCAACCCTCAGCCAGGCGCCCGCGCCCGCCGCCGCGGCAATCGCCAGCGCCAGCGCCATCGGGCCGGCGAGCAGGAGCGACCAGAACACCGCCATGCGCGCGCCGAGAAAACCGCCGCGCCCGCCGAAGACCCGCGCGCCCAGATGCACCAACGCCGCGATCCCATACATCAGGAGCGGGGCTACGAACACGAAGCCGAAGAGATGGGCAGGGATGATCCCCGCCCGCGCCTCGCCCTGCGGCAGGGCACGAGCGACTTCGAGCGCGTCCGGCAGGGTCGCGGCCGCACCGAGCACGCAGGCGGCAAGGAGGTGGAAGAAGGCCCGCCCCTCGCTCGGCCCGGCGTCGAGCTCGCGGGCCATCGCCGCCCGCGGCGCGACATAGGCGCGTGCGATCGCGCCGATCATGCCGGACGCATCAGCGCCCGCGCCGACGCGCGATCCAGGCGGCGAGCCGGGCGCGGATGTCCTCGGCGAGCGCCTCGTCCTCGATCTCCGAGATGGCCTCGTCGAGGAACGCGAGCACCAGGAGCCCCTCGGCCTCGGCGCGTGGCACGCCGCGAGAGGTGAGGTAGAAGAGCGCCACCGGATCGACCGCGCCCACCGTCGAGCCGTGGCTGCAGGCGACGTCGTCGGCGTAGATCTCGAGCTCGGGCTTGGCGAGGAACTGGCTCGCCTCGTCGAGCAGCAGGCCCTGGCTGATCTGGTAGCCGTCGGTCTTCTGCGCCCCGGGCTTGACGAGGATCTTGCCCTGGAAGACGCCGACTGCGCCGGATTTCAGCACCTTCTTGAACACCTGCCGGCTCTCGCAGCCCACCGCGTCATGGGTGACGAAGACGGTGTCGTCGTGGTGGAAGTCGCCTTCCCCGACGCAGGCGCCGGCCACATGCGCCCGCGCGTCGTCGCCGGCGAACTCGACGACGCTTTCGTTGCGCGTCAGCCGACCGTTGACCGTCAGAGTGAACGACTTGAACGACGACCCACGGCCGAGCCGCGCGAACATGGCCGTGGCGGCGCGGCGCTCGTGGTCCCGGCCCTGGGCGCGGACATGATGGAAGCGCGCGCCCTCGGCCACGTCGACCTCCATCACCTGGTTGAACCGCGCCGCCGCCGGCCCGTTCTCGAGCACGGTGAGATCGGCGCCCGGCTCGAGGCGGATCGCGTGGCGGATCATCGCATCCGAATGCGGATCACGATGCAGATAGATGAAGCTGACAGGCCGCGGTGCCTGCCCCGTCACCCGCATGGCCATGCCTTCGGTGGCACGCGCGGTGTTCAGCGCGGCGAGCGGCCGCGACACCGGGTCCTGCCCGCGCGCCTCGAGCGCACCGAACAGCTCGCGAGCCCAGTGGATGTCGCGGCTGAGCGCCACTCCCAGAGGCTCGATCTCTACGCCCGCCAGCGCAGGATCGTCCGACAGCCCGGCGTCGAAGCGCCCATCGACGAAGACCAGCCGCAGCCGGTCCACCGCTTGGAACGGCTGTTCGGCATCGGCCGCCAGCACCGCGGCCGCGGGCGCCGGCAGTGCCGTCAGCCCCGAAGGATCGGTGAAGCGCCAGTACTCGTCGCGCCGCGAAGGCGCCCCGGCCGCGCGCAGCCGCGCCTCGGCCGCGGCGCGGACCGAAGCGGCCCAGCCGGCGTCGCCCTCCGGCCGGGGCCAGGCCTCGAGCAGTGCCCGGGCGGCATCGAAACGCTGCGGGGCGCGTTCGCGCGGGGCCGCCGCCATCACGCCACCGACTGCAGGATGCCGGCGTAGCCGTTCTGCTCGACCTCGAGCGCCAGATCCGGCCCGCCGGACTGGACGATGCGCCCGTCCGCCATGATGTGCACCACGTCCGGTCGGATGTGGTCGAGCAGGCGCTGGTAGTGCGTGATCACGAGAAAGGCCCGCTCCGGGCTGCGCAGCGCGTTCACGCCCTGGGCCACCAGCTTCATCGCGTCGACGTCGAGGCCCGAATCGGTTTCGTCGAGGATGCACATCCTGGGCTCGAGCACCGCCATCTGCAGGATCTCGTTGCGCTTCTTCTCGCCGCCGGAGAAGCCGACGTTGACCGGGCGCTTGAGCATGTCCGCGTCGATGTTGAGCGTCGCGGCCTTGGCGCGGATGAGCTTGAGGAACTCCGCCGCGTTCAGTTCCGCCTCGCCACGGGCCTTGCGCTGGGCGTTGGCCGCGGTGCGCAGGAAGGTCATGTTGCCGACGCCGGGAACTTCGACCGGATACTGGAACGCGAGGAACAGCCCCAGCGCCGCGCGCTCTTCGGGCTCGAGCCCGAGCAGGTCGTGACCCTCGAGGCTCGCCGTGCCCTCGGTCACGGTATAGCCGTCACGCCCCGCGAGCACGTAGGAGAGCGTCGATTTGCCCGAACCGTTGGGGCCCATGATCGCATGGACTTCCCCGGCCTTCACCTCGAGATCGACGCCGCGCAGGATGACCTTGTCCTCCTCCTCGAGCTTCACGTGGAGGTCAGTGATCTTGAGCATTGCGTCCGTCCCTGGCCTTGATCCTGATCGGCACCGGCCGCGGCTCCTCGCCGCCCTGCGCCTTGATGAGTGTCGCCGCGGCGAGTGCGCCGATCACGAGTATTGCGCCCAGTATCATCCCACGCTCCCTTCCAGGCTGATGGCCACAAGCTTCTGGGCCTCCATCGCGAATTCCATCGGCAGGGCCTGGAGCACCTCGCGGCAGAAGCCGTTCACCACGAGCGCCACCGCCTCCTCCTCGTCCATGCCGCGGGCGCGGCAGTAGAACAGCTGGTCCTCGTCGACCTTCGACGTCGTCGCCTCGTGCTCGACCCGGCTGGTGGTGTTCTTCACCTCTATATAGGGCACGGTATGCGCCCCGCAGGTGTCCCCGATCAGCAGGCTGTCGCACTGCGTATAGTTGCGGCTGTTCGCGGCCTTGGGGTGCATCGAGACGAGCCCGCGGTAGGTGTTCTGCGCGCGCCCGGCGCTGATCCCCTTCGAGACGATCCGGCTCTTGGTGTTGCGGCCCAGATGGATCATCTTGGTGCCGGTGTCGGCCTGCTGCATATTGTTGGCGATGGCGATGGAGTAGAACTCGCCCTGACTGCCCTCGCCGCGCAGGATACAGGACGGATACTTCCAGGTGATCGCCGAACCGGTCTCGACCTGGGTCCACATCACCTTCGCGCGGTCGCCGCGGCAATCCGCGCGCTTGGTCACGAAGTTGTAGATGCCACCCTTGCCGTTCTCGTCGCCGGGATACCAGTTCTGCACCGTGGAGTACTTGATCTCCGCATCTTCCAGCGCCACCAGCTCGACCACCGCGGCATGGAGCTGGTTCTCGTCGCGCTGGGGCGCCGTGCAGCCCTCGAGATAGCTTACATAGGCGCCCTTGTCGGCGATGATCAGCGTGCGCTCGAACTGACCTGTGTTCTCGGCGTTGATGCGGAAATACGTGCTGAGCTCCATCGGACACTTCACGCCCGGCGGCACGTAGACGAAGGAGCCGTCTGAAAACACAGCGGAATTAAGTGTCGCGTAGAAATTGTCGCTGATGGGAACCACGGTGCCGAGGTACTTGCGCACCAGCTCCGGATGCTCGCGAACCGCCTCCGAGATCGAGCAGAAGATCACGCCGGCCTTGGCCAGCTCCGCCTTGAAGGTCGTGCCAACCGAGACGCTGTCGAAGACAGCATCGACCGCGACGCGGCGGCCTTCGGCAGGCGCGTCCTCGGCGCCTTCCACGCCCGCGAGGATCATCTGCTCCTTCAGCGGGATGCCGAGTTTCTGGTACGTCTCTAGAAGCTTCGGGTCCACCTCGTCGAGCGACTTCGGCTTCACGCTCATGCTCGTGGGGCGCGCGTAATAATACAGATCCTGGAAGTCGATCTGGGGGTAATGCACCATCGCCCAGGTCGGCTCCTCCAGCGTCTTCCAGCGCGCAAAGGCCTGCAGGCGCCAGTCGGTGAGCCAGTCCGGCTCGCCGTTCTTCCCGCTGATCAGCCGGACGATGTCCTCGTTCAGACCCCTCGGCGCGTAATACGTCTCAATCTCGGTGGAGAAGCCATACTTGTAGCGCTGCCCGACCGAGCGCACCGCATCGACCGTCTCCTGATCGACGCCTTCCTTCACGCCGACGTCGTCGAATGCATCCATGCCGGCACCTCTCTCTCGTTCGTTCGCCGCCCGCGGACGGCCACTTCTCGCGGCCTCAGGCGGCCTTCTGCCGGAAGCTGCGGTGATGCGCACCCCAGGCCTCGGCAAAGCGCAGCACATCGTCCTCCTGCGTCGCGGGGCCGATCGACACCCGCACGGCACTCGCCGCGGCCGCCGCGTCGAAACCCATCGCGACGAGAACCCGGCTCGTCCGGACCTTGCCGCTCGAACAGGC
Organism: Rhodobacterales bacterium; assembly: GCA_038214855.1. Lineage (GTDB taxonomy): Bacteria > Pseudomonadota > Alphaproteobacteria > Rhodobacterales > Rhodobacteraceae > Amaricoccus. Next base: position 4,401 of record JBBQRM010000141.1, read on the forward strand.
CGACCCGGCCGAGATCGCGAAGCCGTCGAGGTCCACCTGCATCACCTGCGTCTCGCCCTTCCAGCCCGGCACCACGAAGCAGCTCGTATTCGGCAGCCGCGTCGTTCCTTGTCCGACAAAAATAGTCTGGAATGGGGCGGCTTCCAGACCCATTTCTAGAATATTTCTAAGTTCGGCGACACGTTCCCAGACCCCATCGGCGAGATCGCGCGCCGCCGCCGCCGCCGCCGCACCAAATCCCGCGATGCCGATCACGTTCTCGGTCCCCGCCCGCCGGCCCATCTCCTGCCCGCCGCCGCGCAGCCGCGCCTCGATCTCGACCCCCGGCCGCAGCACGAGCGCGCCCGCGCCGCACGGGCCTCCGAGCTTGTGCGCCGAGACGCAGGCCATCGCCGCTCCGGTCGCGTCGAAGTCGAAGGACAGCTTGCCCACCGCCTGCACCGCGTCGATAAAGCCGAGCCCCCGCGGCAGCGCCTGCACCACGCCGGTCTCCGGATTCGCCGCCTGGAGCGCCGTCGAGGCCGGCACCTGCACCGCAACCGCGCCCGCGGCATCGACATCGAGCCCGGTCCGCGTCCACGCCGCGACGCAGGCGTGCTCGACCGGCGCTGCGACCAGATCGCGCCCCGCCAGCCCCAGCGCCGCCGCCTCGGTCGCGCCGGAGGTGAAGACGATCTCGCCGGCATTGGTGCCGACGCAATCCGCGATCTGTGCGCGCGCGCGCTCGACCACCGCCCGCGCGGCGCGGCCTTCGGCATGAACGGAGGACGGATTGCCCGCGACATCCATCGCCGCGACCATCGCCGCCCGCGCCTCGGGCCGAAGCGGCGAGGTGGCGTTCCAGTCGAGATAGACCCGCGGCCTCATCGCACCGTCTCGTCCTCGTCCACCACCGCCACGAAGGCGGGCACGGCCGGGCAGGGCGCGAGCTGGTTGCGCACCACGTCGCAGAGCCGCGTCTGGTGCAACAGCACGTAGACGTTCGCCGACAGCTGCTCCCACAGCTTGTCGGCCAGCCCCTGCTCCTGGGTGCCGCGCGCAGCCCCCGAAGCACCGGCGCCGCGCCTGAGCGCATCCATCGTCTCGTCGACCGCGGCGAGGATCTCCGAGACGCGGATCTGCTCGATCGGCCGCGCCAGCCGGTAACCGCCGCCCGGCCCGCGCACCGAGTCGACGATCTCGGCGCGGCGCAGCTTGACGAACAATTGCTCGAGATAGGCGAGGCTGATGTCCTGGCGTTCCGCGATCTCGGACAGCGACACCAGCCGGTCGCCGCCCTGGCGCGCAAGGTCGGTCAGCGCGATCATCGCGTATCGGCCTTTGGTGCTCAGCTTCATCTCGCACCTCCCACCCCGCCCCGTGCGCCGTCCCCACGACGCGGTTGACGCTCGCGCCGCGAGACCTTAACTGCGGGGCTTCCGAAGGGTCGCCACGCCTCGATCTTAGAACGCTTCTAGGTTCGTTGAGCGATTCCGTCAAGTTTGATCTGCCGCCGCCGCCGAGGAGTTGCGCCCGCATGCCCGAGGTCATTTTCCCCGGCCCCGACGGCCGGCTCGAGGGCCGCTACCATCCGCAGAAGTCCAAGGACGCCCCGATCGCGATCATCCTGCACCCGCATCCGCTCTACGGCGGGACGATGAACAACAAGGTCGTCTACAACCTCCACTACGCCTTCCACAAGATCGGCTTCACCTGCCTGCGCTTCAACTTCCGCGGCGTCGGCCGCAGCCAGGGAGAGTACGACCAGGGGATCGGCGAGCTCAGCGACGCCGCCTCGGCGCTCGACTACCTGCAGGCGCTCAATCCCAATGCCAAGTTCTGCTGGGTCGCGGGCTTCTCCTTCGGCGCCTGGATCGGGATGCAGCTGCTGATGCGACGGCCCGAGATCGCGGGTTTCGTGTCGGTGGCGCCGCCCGCCAACCAGTACGACTTCTCCTTCCTCGCCCCCTGCCCCTCGTCGGGGCTGATCATCGGCGGCTCGGCCGACCGGGTGGTGCCGCCCGCCGACGTGGCGGGCCTCGCCGACAAGCTCAAGCAGCAGAAGGGCATCACCATCACCAATGCCACGATCGAGGGTGCGGGGCATTTCTTCGACCCCGGCATGGACGAGATGATCGCCGCGGTCGACGCCTACGTGCGGCGCCGCCTGACCGAGACCAGCCGGTGACGGCGCTGCCCGCGGCGAGCGTGCTGCTGCCCTTCGCGCTCGCGGTGGTGGTGATCTCGCTGACGCCGGGGCCGGACATGACCTTCTTCCTCGGCCGGGCGCTGAGCCAAGGCCGCGCCGCCGGGCTCGCGGCCTTTGCCGGCGCCACGACCGGGGTTCTGGTGCACACGCTGCTCGTGGCACTCGGGCTCTCGGCGCTGATCGTGGCCGCGCCCACGGCGTTCCTCGCGCTCAAGATCGCGGGCGCGCTCTATCTGCTCTGGCTCGCGGTCCAGGCGCTGCGCCACGGCTCGGCGCTCACCCTGCCCGACCGCGCGCAGGCCCCGCGGAGCCTCGCCTCGACCTGGGCTTCGGGGCTCGCGATCAACCTGCTCAACCCCAAGATCGTGCTGTTCTTCATGACCTTCCTGCCGCAGTTCGTGAAGGCCTCCGATCCCCATGCCACGGCGCAGCTCCTCGCGCTCGGCCTGCTCTTCGTCGTCATCGCCTCGCTGATCTGCGTGCCGATCGTCCTGGCCGCGGGACCCTTCGCGGCCACGATGCGGCGCAGCCCCCTGATCGCGCGGGGCCTCGACTGGCTCTTCGCCGGGGTCTTCACCGCCTTTGCCGCCCAGATCCTGTTCAGCCGCGCCCGCTGATCCCGGCAGGTCCCCGCCCGACGCACGACGAAAGCGGACCGGCCCGTTGGCCGGGAGTCTTTTGTCCCCGCCTGTTGGCGGGTAATTACCCACCCCCCTTGCCATCGGTCTCGAAGCCTGAATCCATGTGGATATGGATCGCGGTGATTTGCAGCGACTTTCGAAGGACGAATTGATCGACCTGGTGCTTCGGTTGCAGCAGCCGGAGAAGACATCGCGG
>JBBQRM010000142.1:0-7421 GCA_038214855.1 Rhodobacterales bacterium
CCGTGGGTGGTGCGCCCGATCACCCGGATGATGCGATCGCGCGGGGTGGCGAAGACGCCGAGCGCGTCGCGCATCAGCGTGATGGCGTCGGCGTCGCGCAGGTCGAAGCTCTCGGCGACCGCTGCGGGCATCGGGCTCGAGAGCACCAGCTCGCGGATCGCGTCGCGCCTCAGCACGACGTTGAGCACCTCGGCGGTTTCGAGCAGCTCGCTCTCGAGGTCGGGGGCTACGACCTCGTCGGGCGTGGCGAGCAGCGCCAGCGCCGCGAGCTGCGCGAGTTCCAGCCGGTTCGCAAGATAGTCCACGCGGAACCGCGCCATCGAGGGCACGAAGATCAATACCTCGGCGAGCATCACGAAGACGATCGTGAGCCCCAGGAACCGGCCCGAAAGGGTGTTGAACGGCATCGATGCGTCCCGATCACGCGCGAGTGAGGACCTTATGCATCCCCCGCGCCGCGAACAAGGCGGCAGGCCGCTCGGCCGTGTCTCAGCTGCGTGGCTTACCGAGGGCGGACCGGAGCCGGGCGGGCGCCTGCCCGTGGGGTGGCGCGAGCCGCGCTCGTGCTGTGCGCTTTATGGTGGCCAGGTCCATCCTCCGTCCGAGCGGTGTGCGCGCGCTGCAAGAGCGCCAGCCCGCCGGGACGGGCAGGCGCTCGCCCGGCGCCTTCGGCTCGATTCCGGGCGGTCTGGCGCCGCGCTTCGCCCGGCATAACCCAGACTCAGACCGAGACACTGCAGGCCGGCTCAGGCGAACCGCTGCACGAGCCGCACCACCCGCTTGACCATCGCGCTCTCGAACAGCCGCGGCACGTAATACTGGCCGGCGGCGCGCTTGGAGATCTCGCCGAGCGTCGGGTAGGGGGCGACCATGCCCGCGATGGCGCCGATCTTGAGCCGGGCCGACAGCGCCAGCGCCCAGAGGCCGATCAGCTCGCCCGCCTGGGCGCCGACGATGCTGGCCCCGACCGGGCGGCCGCGGACGACCATGACCTTGATCAAGCCGGTCGTCGCCCCTTCGGTGCGGGCGCGATCGATCTCGCCGGAGTCGAAGCGCAGGACTTCGAGGCGGCTCCCGTGCCGCTCGCGTGCCTCGGCCTCGGTCAGTCCCACCTGCGCGAGTTCGGGGTCGGTGTAGGTGACCCAGGGGATGTGCGCCGCCTTCGCCTTCGAGGGCAGGCCGAAGAGCGTCGAGCGCAGGACGACGCTCGCGTGGTAGTTCGCGACATGGGTGAACTGGAGCCCGCCGGCGGCGTCGCCGATCGCGTAGACCCGGCGGTTGGTGGTCCTGAGGCTCGCATCGACCTTGACGCCGCTGCGGGTTCGCTCGATGCCGGCGCGCTCGAGGTCGAGCCCGTCGAGCCCCGGCCGCCGGCCCACCGCCATCAGCAGGTGCGAGCCGGCGACGCTGCCGCCACCCTCGGTCTGGACGCGCACGCCGTCTCCCTCGGCCGCGACCGCGGTGACATGCGCGCCCTCGCGCAGGTCCACGCCCTCCGCCCGTAGCCGCGCGAGCACGATGGCCACGCACTCGGGATCGTCCTTGGGAAGCGCCCGGTCGCCCTCGATCACGGTGACCTCGCAGCCGAGCCTTCGGTGCGCCTGGGCCATCTCGATGCCGATCGGGCCGCCGCCGACGACGATCAGATGCGCGGGCCGCTCGCGGAGGGCGAAGATGTCTTCGTTGGTGTAGACGCGCACGCCGTCGATGCCGGGGATCTCCGGCACCAGCGGCCGCGAGCCGGTCGCCAGCACGAAGCGCCGGGCGGTGACGGTGACGCCGCCCGCCTCGATCTCGATGGGCGAAACAAAGCGCGCGTGCGCCTTGACCACCCGGACCCCCAGCCCCTCGAAGCGCTCGACCGAATCGTGGGGCGCGATGCCGGCGATGACGCGCGCCACGCGGTCCTTGGCGGCGGCGTAGTCGATCTCCGGCTCGACCGGGGCTATGCCGTAGGGCGCGCCGGTGGTCATGGCGTGCGCGTGCTTGGCCGAGGCGATCAGCGTCTTCGACGGCACGCAGCCGTGGTTCAGGCAGTCGCCGCCCATCTTGTCCGCCTCGATCAGCACCACGCGCGCGCCCATCTGGACCGCGCCCGCCGCCACCGACAAGCCGCCGGAGCCCGCGCCGACGACGCAGAGGTCGGTTGCGATGCGCTCCATCAGGCGCTCCTCCGGCGCCAAGTCTTGAGCGCGATCGGCAGCACTGCCAGCGCGCAGAGCGCGAGGATCGGCCCGAGCACGACCGGGTCGAAGACGATCCCGAGGTCCGGGGTCTCGCCGCGGGCGAAGACCTCGCCGAGCCCCGCGCCGATCCAGGTGTAGACGAGGGTGCCGGGCATGATGCCGAAGAAGGTGGTCAGCACGTAACTGGAGAGCTTCACCCCGAGAAACGCCGGGGCGAGGTTGGCCACGAAGAACGGGATCGCGGGGATGAGGCGCATCAGGAACAGATAGCTCACCTCGTTCTCGCGCAATCCCGCCTCGATGCGGCCGAGCATGCCGCCGCCGCCCCTGGCCTCGAGCCGCGCGTGCAGCATGTCGCCCAGGCCGTGGCGCGCGGCGAGAAAGATCGCGACAGCCCCCAGGGTGGCCGCGACGACGGTCATGCCGGCGCCCATGGCGAGGCCGAAGAGAAAGCCGCCCGCGAGCGTCATCGCCGAGCCGCCGGGCAGCGAGAAGGCCACGACCGCGACATAGACCGCCATGTAGATGAGGCCTGCGAGCAGGTAGTTCTGGTCGCGCCAGGCGATCAGCGCCTCGCGGTTGTCGCGCAGCGTCTCGAAGCTGAGCACGTCGCGCAGCAGGAACGCGCCGATCAGCGCCACGATAGTCACGATGGCGATCGGAGCCATGCGGCGCAGCCTGGACGTCGTGCCGCGGTCGGTGGTGTCAGTCATCGGGGGACGCTCCTCGGGCCGGTTCGGTGCCATCCTACGCCGCGGGCGCCGACGATGTTACCGCTCTCACGCCCGGTTGATCGGGGACGCGGTATTGTTTCAGGGCTCCACCGCCAGCGCCTGCCAGTCGGCGCGGCGGGCGGCGAGACGGTCGGCGAGCGTAGGGTCGGGCTCGACCACGCGTCCGGCGCGGGGCGGGCGGCCGAGCGTCGCCACCGGAGCGGCGCCGCAGGCCACGCGCGCGAGCCGCGCAGCACCCGCGGGGGCTGCGAGGTCGGCGCCTTCGGGCAGGGCGAGCGGGCGGGCGAAGAGGGAGGAGACCATCGTGGCCCACAGGCGGCTCCGGGCGCCGCCGCCGACCAGCGTCACCGGCCCGACCGGAACCCCGGCGGCGCTCTGGGCCTCCAGGCAGTCGAGGAGCTGGAAAGCCACGCCCTCGAGCACCGCATAGCCGAGGGCGGCGCGGTCGGTGCCTGGCACCAGCCCACCGAGGCGGCCGGTTGCCGCGGGACGGTTGAGAGGCGTGCGAATGCCGGTGAGACTGGGCCGCATCAGCGGCGCCGTGTCGACGCGGGCGGAGGCGGCGAAGGCCTCTGTCTCGGCGACGAGTTCTGCCACCTCGCAGCCGGCGAGCCGCGCCAGCCAGTCGAGCGTGGCGGTCGCACTCATCACCACGCCCATCGAGAGCCAGGTGCCGGGCGCGGCGTGGGGCGCGGTCAGCACTGCGATCTGCGGCGCGGGGTGGAAGGCGCCGTCGACGGCGCAGAGCACGGCGGAGGTGCCGATGGTGAGGACGGTGTCGCCGGGCCGGGCCCCGCCCACGCCGAGCGTGCAGGCCATGTTGTCGCCGGCGCCCGCGGCCACCGGCAGGCCCGCGCGCATCGCCCAGCGCGCCGCGAGGTCCGCACGCAGGCCGCCGGCGGCAGCCCAGGAAGGCACCACCGGCGGCAGGCGCTCCGGCGGCCAGCCGATTGCGGCACATAGTTCCGCGTCCCAGGTGCCGGTGGCGCAATCCATCAGCATCGAGCCGCCGGCGTCGCTCGGCTCGGTCGCGACCTCGCCGGTCAGGCGCAGGCGGACCTCGTCCTTGGGCAGCATCAGCCAGCGCGCCCGGTCGAGCACCTCCGGCTCGTGGCGCGCGAGCCACAGGAGCTTGGGTGCGGTCAGGCCGGGATCGGGGGCGCCGTTGGTGCGCCGACCGATGTCCGGGACGCGCGCCGAGAGCTCGGCGCATTCGGCGAGCGCGCGCTGGTCGTTCCACAGGATCGCCGGGCGCAGCGGGCGATGGCTCGAGTCGAGCAGGACCGCGCCGAGCATCTGGCCGGAGAGGCCGATGCCTTCGACGCGGCCCATCGCCTCGGGATGCCCTGCTGCGAGCGCGTCGAGGCAGGCGCAGACCGCGTCCCACCACAGGTCGGGATGCTGCTCGCTCCAGCCGGGCCTGGGGTGCGAGACCGTGATCGGCCGCCCCGCCTGCGCCACCGGCGCCTCGGCCCCGTCGAAGAGCACCGCCTTCACGCCCGAGGTGCCGATGTCGATGCCGAGACAGAGGCTCACGGCGCGGCTTTCAGGAGCGCGCCGGCGGTGGCGGCGTCGGTCACCAGGCTGTCGACGACGCCGAGGCCGAGCACCGCGCGGATGATCGGCACTTTCGTCGGCCCGCCCGCGGCGAGGATCACGTCGGGGATCGGGCGCAGGTCGTCCAAACCGATGCCGATGATCCGCTCGTTGATCGGATGCGCGATCGGCCGACCCTGTGCGTCCAGCACCCGGCCGAGCACGTCGCCGACCGCGCCCGCCGCGATCAACTCGTCCAGCGTGATGTCGCGGGGCAGCCCGTCGCGCATCAGCAGCGACCGGTGCGACATGTCGCCCGCCGCCATCGCCAGCGCATCGACCCGGCGGATCTTGTCGAGGATCTCCGTGAAGACGTCGAGCCCCATGATCGTGTCGCGCGTCTCGGCGGAGCCGGCGTAGAGCGGCGCGGTGAAGTAGCTGTGGCGCGCGTTGCAGAGGTCCGCGAGCCGCGTGGTGATCTCGAAGCTGTTGAGGTCGGAGCCCTGGGTGAGCCCGCCCATCACCGAGACCACCTCGAGGTCGGGCCGGTCGAGCGGCGAGACGAAGCGGGTCGCGATGTTGAGCGTGTTGCCCCAGGACATGCCGAAGAGCGTGATCTCGGGCCGCGCCAGCACCTCGCTCAGGAGGTGCCCGAGTGCCGTGCCGACCATCGCCTGGACGTCCTCCGGGTGGGCGGGGCTGGGGGCGACATAGGCCTTGGTCAGCGCGAAGCGGGCGCACAGGGCCGCCTCCAGCTCGAAGCAGGCGGCGAAGGCGGTGTTGAAGCTGATGCGCACGAGGCCCATGCGTCTTGCCTCCGACAGCGCCCGGTTGACCCGCAGCCGCGTGGCGCCGAGCTTGTCGGCCACCGCCTCCTGCGTCATTCCCTCGGCGTAATAGGCCCAGGCGACCCGGGCGAGGAAGCGTTCCTCCTCGTCGATCCGCAGGGTCTTGGGCGCGCGCGGCAACGGCCGTCTACTTCACCGCGCCCATCGTCAGGCCGCGGACGAGCTGTTTCGAGGCGATCAACGCGAAGACGATCACCGGGATCACGATCAGCGTCGAGGTCGCCATGATCTTGCCGTAGGGCAGGGAGTAGCCCTCCATGTAGCCCACCGCCATCGCCGGCGCCGTGCGCGCGGATTGGCGGGTCAGCACGAGGGCGAACATCAGCTCGTTCCAGGAGAAGATGAAGCTGAAGATGGCACTGACCGCCACGCCCGGCATCGCGAGCGGCAGGCAGATCGAGCGGAAGATCCGCCAGTGCGAGGCGCCCTCGAGCACCGCCGCCTCGTCGAGCTCGCGCGGGATGGCGCGGAACTGGTCCGTGCAGATCCAGATGACGATCGGCAGATTGAACGTCAGATAGATCAGGATCAGCACGATATGCGTGTCGAGCAGGCCGAAGCTGCGCACGATCAGGAAGAACGGCAGCGCCAGCACGATCGGGCTGATCATCCGGTTGGTGATGAACCAGAACCACAGGTCGCGCTTGCCGCGGAAGCGGAACCGCGCGAGCGCATAGGCGGCCGGCGCCCCGAGCCCGATGGCGAGCGCCGTGGTGGAGACGGCGACGATCAGCGAGTTGATCAGGCTCGCCCCCACCCCGTCCTCGAACAGCACCTCCCGGTAGTTGCCGAGCGTCGGTTCGAAGGTCCAGACCGGCGGCGTCTCGAGTGCCACGAGCTGGGTCTTCAGGCTCGTCGTGACCATCCAGTAGAACGGGAAGACGCAGAAGGCGATCACCAGCGCGATCAGCAGCACCTGGGCGAGCGTGCCACGACCGGTCATTCGTTCACCTCGCGGTAGACGAGCTTGATGTAGAGCTGGCTCAGCACGATGGTGATCGCGAGCAGGATCACCGCCTGCGCGGAGGCGAGCCCCTGGTCGAAGGCGCGGAAGCCCACGCGCTGGATCATCAGCGAGATGAACTCGGTCGCGGCCCCCGGCCCGCCGCGGGTCAGCGTGAAGACCATGTCGAAGAGCTTGAGCGTGTCGGCGGTGCGCAGGATCAGGAGCGCCGTCAGCCCCGGCAGCAGGAACGGCAGCTGGACGTGGCGCAGCACGGTCCAGGGGTTGCGGGTCTCCAGACGCGCGGCCTCCTCGATCTCGCCGGGCACCGTCGTGAGGCCAGCGAGCAGCACCAGCGCGCAGAACGGCGTCCACTGCCAGATGTCCCAGAAGATCACGGTGACGAAGGCCATGCGCGGATCGGCGAGCCAGTCGATCGGTGAGACGCCGACCCAGCCGAGGAGCTGGTTGACCACCCCGTAGCGCAGGTTGAACATCACCTGGCCGAGCAGCCCCACCACCGCATAGGTCGTGGCCATCGGCACCACCAGCCCCAGCCGGGCGAGCGTCTTGAGGAAGGTGAGCCCCGGCTTGTGCAGGAGAAGCGCGATCCCGAGCCCCAGCGCGAGCTGGACCGGCAGCGAGATCGCGAGCAGCGCGAAGGTCCGTCCCATCGCTCCCCAGAACGCTTCGTCGCCGAGCACCGAGGTGTAGTTGTCGAGGCCGATGAAGCGGATGCGGTTCATCCGCGTCAGGTTGAAGTCGTGCAGCGAGGTCCAGACCGCATAGAGCAGCGGGGCGATCCCGATCAGCGCGAGGCTGATGACCGCGGGGCCCAGGAAGGCCGCGAGCGTGGATCGGCGCGTCTTGCGCATGGGCGGCGGGGCTCCGGGCGGGGGAGGGGGCGCGGGCCGCGCCCCCGTCGGGCGCTACTGGACCAGCGGCTTGTCGCCGTCGTAGTAGCCGGCCTGGTCGAGGATATCCTCCATCCGCGTGCCGATCTCGCGCGCGCCCTCCTCGGGCGAGACCTCGCCGAGCATGATCCGCGTGCCCCAGTCCTGGACCACCTCGGTCAGCTCGGGCCATTCGGCGAAGCGCGGGCGGAACGCCGGCACGCCCTCCTGCCAGCTCTCGACCAGCGCGGGGACGAAGGCGTACTCCTCCGCCACGCCCT
>JBBQRM010000143.1:0-7404 GCA_038214855.1 Rhodobacterales bacterium
AAGCCGGGCGTGAGCGGCTGTAGCGTTTCACCCATGCGTGCGTCCGATGCTGCCGTCGGTTTGTGTTCAACAGCTTGAATCTACAGCGCTTTCAGGCGCACGCAACCATTCTCGCCCATTTGGATGAATAAGCCGGGTTTACCCGATGTTAGCCAAGGCGCTCACCGATCGTTCACCACTCTCGCGGATATTCGCAAAAATTGAAGCGAATCGAAGGAGAAGTTTTCATGGTTGGATGGGCGGAAGATTCCCTGCGCGAAGCTATCGAGCGTCTGGCACGGGGGGGGCGGAACGACATCGCCTCCGATCTGAACCGGCTCCTGACGACCATCGACTTCCAGTCGCTCGAGGTGATGCGCAACCCGGCGGCCGAGAGCTTTGCCGACGAGGTCGTCGCGGCGGCGTCGCTGCCCGAGCTGGTCGACCTGCTGAAGCGCCTCGCATCGCTGCTCGGGGTCAATCACTGCACGATCAACAAGGTGACGGAAGCGCCGTCCTCGAGCTTCTCGACGCGGGCGATCACCACCTATCCCGACGAGCTGATCATGCGCTACGTCGAGCGCAATTACGTCCTGATCGACCCGATCCTCGCTGCGTGCAAGAAGGTGGATCGGGGCTTCTTCTGGGATTGCCTCGACGATTCGCATCCGATGGTCGCCGAATTCTGGCAGGATTCCGCCTACTTCGACGTCGGGCCTTCCGGCTATGCGATCCCGATCGACACCGACCGGGGCGACAGGCTCATGCTGGCGGTTTCCTCGAACCTCGGTCACGACGAATTCCGGGAAGCCTTCTCGAAGCACCTGAGCGACCTGGACGAGCTCGCCATCTACTTCGCGGACGCCTTCAGCCGCCTTGCATCGACGAGCCGGCCGAAGTCGTTCGCACCGTCGGACGATCAGTTGCGGGTGCTGTACGGGGTCGCGGCGGGAGAAGCGGAGTCCGACCTGCGCGGTCAGAGATTCGACGTGGGCGATTACGATGCCCTGGAGCGGTCGATCTGCGCCCTGTTCCAGACCAGGACCGTCGCGCAGGCGGCGGTCTTGGCGGCGAAGATCGGGCTTCTGGACCGACCGCCGCTCACCAAGGCGGATGTGCTGATCGCCTCCGACAGAAGCTTCGATCCGCATGTCCCGACGGCCACGGCGCAGCTTTCGGCGCGGCGTCTGGCGCGGATGCGCAGCCAAGCGTTCACCTGACGGAGCCCGGCACCGCCCCCCGCCTGCGTGTCGCGGCGAGGCTCGCGAGGAACGCCGCCGTCAGCACCAGGACGATGGTCGGTGCCGGGGCGCTGTCGATCCAGAAGGCCGCATAGACCCCGAGGAGTGCCGCGCCGACGCTGATTGCGGTGGCCAGCGCCAGCATCGGCGGCAACCGTCGTGCCCACAGGAAGGCCGTCGCGCCGGGCGTGATCAGGAGCGCGATGGCAAGGATGATCCCGACCGCCTGGAGCGCGCCGACCACCGCGAGCGCGATCAGCGCGAGCAGCCCGTAGTGCAGCACCCGCACCCTGAGGCCGATGGCCTGCGCATGCGCGGCATCGAAGATCTGCGCCGTCAGATCCGCGCGCGCCAGAAGCACCGCGACCACGATCACCGCGGCGATCCAGCCTGCCTGCGCCACGTCGCCCCAGGTGCTGCCGAGCATGTCGCCGAACAACAGATGCGACAGGTGCAGCGTCGTCGGAACGGAGGCATAGAGCACGAGCCCCAGTCCGAACAGCCCGGCGAAGACCACGCCCATCGCCGTGTCCTCCTTGATGCGGGAATTGTCCTTGAGCCAGCCGGTGGCGAGCGCGCAGCCGAGACCCGCGACGAAGGCGCCGATGGCGATGGGCAGGCTCATCAGATGCGCGACGATCACCCCGGGCAGGACCGCATGGCTGATCGCGTCGCCCATCAGCGACCAGCCGCGCAGCACCAGGAAGCATGATAGCAATCCCATCGGCAGCGCCACGAGCCCTGCCACGGCGAAGGCCTGCTGCATGAACGGGAACTGGAACGGCAGGGTGAGGTCAGGCATCGCGCGCCGCCCGCACCCGCGCCCTCGACGCGAGCAATCCGTGCTTCGGCGCCAGCACGAAGGCCACGAGAAAGAGCGTCGTGAGCAGCGTGATGATCAATCCGCCGGTCGCGCCGTCGAGAAAGAAGCTCGCATAGGCACCCACTGCGGAACAGGCGACGCCGATCGCCACGCTGAGCGCGATCAGCCGCGGGAACCGGTCGGTCAGCAGATAGGCGGTCGCGCCGGGCGTGATCACCATCGCAATCACCAGGAAGGCCCCGACCGTCTGGAGTGCCGCAACCGTCGCCGCCGCGAGCAGCGCGAAGAACAGCACCTTGAGGCGCGCAGGATTGAGCCCGATGGTGCGCGCGTGGATCTCGTCGAAGAAGACCGCCACCAGGTCGCGCCATTTCACGACCAGGATCGCGAGCGAGACGAGCGCGATCGCGACGAGCTGGATCGTGTCCTTGGGCGTGATCGCGAGCACGTTGCCGAGCATGATCGTCTGGATGTTCACCGCCGCGGGCCGGAGCGAGATCATGAACAGCCCCAGGCCGAAGAACCCGGTGAAGACGACGCCGATCACCGCGTCCTGCCGCAGGCGCGTGGACGCGCCGAGTGCAAGGATCGCCGCGGCCGCCAGCCCGCCGGCGATGAACGCCCCGAGCGCGAAAGGCAGCCCGAGGATATAGGCGCCGGCGACGCCCGGCACGATCGCATGGCTGAGCGCGTCGCCGATCAGGCTCCAGCCCTTGAGCATCAGGAAGGCCGAAAGGAACGCGCACAGGCCCCCGACCAGCGCCGAGACCCAGATGGCGTTGACCATGTAGCCGTAGGCGAAGGGCTCAAGAAGCGCGTTCATCCCGCGCCTCCGCGGGTTCAGTAGCTCTTTGCGCCTCCGCGGGCCGCGCCGCGGTCCCCGTCTCCGCGGGATCGTCGGGACCGGTGTCGTAGATAACGAAGGGCCGCTCGTCGTCCGTCAACACCGTCACCTGCCGCGGATCGGCCTCGGCGTCGGCGTGAAGGTCGCGGCCGCCGAGCACGAAATGCCGCAGTTGGCCGCCGAAGGCGCGCATGAGGTTCTCGCGCGTGAACACCTCCGCCGTCGGCCCGTGCGCGAGGATGCGGCGGTTGATCAGCACCGCGCGGTCGCAGAACTCCGGGACCGAGCCGAGGTTGTGGGTCGAAATCAGCATAACCCGCCCCTCGGCGCGCAGCTCCTGCAAGAGCGCCACGATCTGATCCTCGGTATTGACATCGACGCCGGTGAAGGGCTCGTCGAGCAGGATCACCTGCCCCTCCTGCGCGAGCGCGCGGGCGAGGAACACGCGTTTCTTCTGGCCGCCGGAAAGCTCGCCGATCTGGCGCTTGGCAAGATGCCCCATCGACACCCGCTCGAGCGCCGAGGCGACGAGCGCCCGGTCGTGAGGCGAGGCGCGGCGCAGCCAGTTCATGTGGCCGTAGCGGCCCATCATCACCACGTCCTCGACCAGCACCGGGAAGGTCCAGTCCACCTCCTCGGCCTGCGGCACGTAGGCGACGAGGTTCCTCGCGAGCGCCTCGCGCGCCGGCAAGCCAAGGATGTCGACGCGTCCGCGGCTCAGCGGCACGAAGCCCATGATCGCCTTGAAGAGCGTCGATTTGCCCGACCCGTTCACGCCGACGAGCGCCGCGATCGAGCCGCGGGGCAGGGCGAAGCTCGCATCCTCGAGCGCGGTCAGGCCGGTGCGGTAGGTGACGCTGACCCCCTCCACCGTAAGGCCGTCCGCCCCGGTCATCGCGCGAGCGCTCCTGCGACGCGGCCTGCGGTGGTGCGCATCAGGTCGAGATAGGTGGGCGCGGGCCCCTCCGGCCCGGTCAGGCTGTCGACATAGAGCACGCCGCCGTATTCCGCACCGGTCTCGCGGGCCACCTGCTGGGCCGAGCGCGGATCGACGGTCGATTCGGAGAAGACCACTGGGATGTCGTGTTCGCGGATCGCGTCGATTGCCCGGCGGATCTGTTGGGGCGTGCCGGTCGCGTCCTCGTTGATCGGCCAGATCGATACGTCGTTCAGCGCAAAGTCGCGCGCGAGATAGGAGAACGCGCCTTCGGAGGTCGCAAACCACCGGCCCTCGGGCGGCACGTCGGCGAGCGAGGCGCGGATCGGAGCCGCCAGCGCCTCGATCTCCGCCAGATAGGCCTCGGCATTGGCGGCGTAGGTTGCGGCATTGGCGGGGTCGGCCGCGGCCATCGCGTCGCGGATGTTCCGCACATAGACGCCCGCGTCGCTCAGCGACATCCAGGCATGCGGGTTCGGCTGTCCCTCATAGGGGCCGCTGGCGATCGGGATCGGCTCCACGCCGTCGCTCACCACCGCCGCCGGGACGTCCCGAAGGTTGCGGAAGAAGCGCTCGAACCAGACCTCGAGGCCGAGCCCGTTCCAGAGAACCAGATCCGCCTGGGACGCCGTGCGGATGTCGCTGGGGGTCGGCTGGAAGTTGTGCACCTCCGCCCCTGGCGGGATCAGCGAGGCGACCTCGGCCGCATCGCCCGCGACGTTGCTCGCCATGTCGCCGATGATCGTGAAGGTCGTGACGACCCGCAGCGGTTCGGCGCGGACGACCCCGGCGGAGAGCATGGCCAGGAGCAGTAGGGTCAGGGAGAGAATGAGTCGGGGCATCGGTGCTCGCAGGATCGGACGCGGTGCACTCTAGGCCGCCGCGGACCCATGTCAATGCAATTGATAATCGTTTGCATAAACCCGCTAGGCAACCCGCGCGGCGCCGGATAGTATCGCCCGCCATGGGAGAGACGGCGACGAAGCGCGATTACGAGGCGATGCTGCGCGCGGCAGGGCTCCGGATCACCAAGCCGCGGCAGATCATCCTCACGATCCTGCTTCAGGCGGAAGGCCACCCCGACGCGGCGCAGATCTTCGAGCGTGCGGTCGCGATGGACGCGCGCATCTCGCTCGCCACCGTCTATCGCACGATGAAGGCGCTCGAGGAGAGCGGCGCCATTGAGCGCCACGCCTTCGGCGACGGGCCGGCGCGGTTCGAGCAGGCGCGCAGCGCGCATCACGATCACTTGATCGACATCGACAGTGGCGAGGTCGTCGAGTTCGCCGATCCCCGGCTCGAGGCGCTGCAGGACGAGATCGCGGCGCGGCTCGGCTTCGAGATCGTCCAGCACCGACTGGTCCTCTACGGTCGCAGGCGCGCGCGAGACGACGGCTGAGCCGTTGCGGCCTCAGGCACCGCGCGCGCGCTCGCTGCTCGCTTCTCCTAACCTTCTGTTAACTATGATAATCGTCGGCGTTAGCACTTGCTTAGCGCTGTTGATCGATAACGCCCCTCAAGCGGCCGGGAACGGTCGGCGCGGCCGGGGCGGCACAACGCCCATGTCGCAACCGTCAGAAGGGCGATCATCGGTCACCGCATGTCGCGGCGGCCTTTCATGAACCAGCGGCGTCGAAAGCGCCGCGCCCCGAGAAGGAATACCTCAATGTCTAGCATCCTGACCAACAACGGCGCGATGGTTGCGCTTCAGACCCTGAAGTCGATCAACACGGGTATGAGCAAGGTCCAGAGCGAGATCTCCACCGGCCTTCGTGTCGCGACCGCCAAGGACAACTCGTCCAACTGGGCGATCGCCTCGACGATGAAGTCGGACGTGTCTTCCTACAAGACGTTGTCCAACAGCCTTACTTCGGCTTCGGCGATGGTCGGTACGGCTCGCAATGCCGCGGAATCCATTTCCGAGTCGCTCGTGAAGATCAAGGACCTGATCGTCCAGGCCGAGAACCCTGACGCGGATCAGGGCAAGATCCAGGAGCAGGTGACTGCGCTGACCGAAACGATCACCTCGATTGCGCAGTCCTCGCAGTACAACGGCATCAACCTGGTGAACGCCGGCGGTACGGACCAGACGGTTACCGTCTCGATCAACCGGGACGCTGCCGGCGCTCTGACCCTGGGCACGTTCGACGTTGCCGCCCAGGACCTCGAGGCGCTCGGTGCGGCTCTGGTCGTGGGTACCGCGACCGTCGACGACATCGACACCCTGCTCGACACGGCCAACACTGCGGCCGCGGCGTTCGGTTCGGCGCAGGCCCGCATCGATGCCCAGAACGACTTCCTGGGCAAGCAGGCCGACTCGCTGAAGGTCGGTGTCGGCGCGCTCGTCGACGCGGACATGGAAGAGGCTTCGGCGCGTCTCCAGGCGCTCCAGGTGCAGCAGCAGCTGGGCACCCAGGCGCTGTCGATCGCCAACCAGGCTCCGCAGAGCGTGCTGTCGCTGTTCCGTTAAGCGACCTGAACGGGGCGGGCATCTTGGCCCGCCCCGTCTTTTCCCTCCCTCCATCGGCTTATCCTACGGCCCGGCGTCCTTGTGCCGAGCCCGGTCCCACAGGGGTTTCCAGATGAACGTGACGACCCAGGCCCGTTCCGGCTACGCCGCCCACGCGGCCCCCATCCGCACCGAGCGCGGCTCGGAATATGCGATCTTCGCCCAGGTGACCCACCGCCTGAAGGACGTGGACGCGACCGACAAATCCGCCTTTCCCCGCGTCGCCGATGCGGTGGTCGACAACCAGCGGCTGTGGAGCACGCTGGCCGAAGACCTGATGCTCGAGACCAACGCGCTGCCGATAAACCTGCGCGCGCAGCTGATCTCGCTCGCTGAATTCTCCCGCAAGCACGGGATGAAGGTGCTGGCCGGCCAGGCCTCGCTCCAGCCGCTCATCGATATCAACACAGCGATCATGCGTGGCCTGCGCGGCGACGCGGAGGCGAGCGCATGACCGGCCTCGTCCTCAAGCTCGGACCGCGCGAGCGCATCATGATCAATGGCGTCGTGATGGAGAACGGCGACCGCCGCGCGCGGCTCAACGTGCTGACGCCCGACGCCAAGGTCCTGCGCCTGCGCGACGCGATCCACCCCGACGAGGCCAATACGCCGGTCCGCCGCGTGTGCTACGTGGCCCAGCTGGTAATCGCCGGTGAGGCGGAGGCCGAGGAGGGGCGTCGTCAGATCCTGCGCGGGGTCGAACAGCTAAGCCAGGTGTTCCAGGACGCCGACAGCCGCAGCCATCTCGCGCTGGCGACCGCCGCCGCGGTCGAGGGGCGCTTCTACCACGCGATGCGGGCGCTGAGGAATTTGCTGCCGCGCGAGTCGCGGCTTCTGGAGATGCAGCCCGCGCCGTGACGCGAGCGGGCCGAAGGAGGGTGCCATGGGCTTCCAGCCGCAGATCCCGCTGACCGGCATCCCCGGCTGGCGCTTCCTGCAGCGCACGCAGGCGAACCAGCAGGCGGCCTTCGAGAAGGGCCCCCAGCTGGCGCGCGAAGTGGCCTACTTCAAGGAGAATATCGGCAAGATCGGCAGCGCCGAGGAGCTGGTTGCCGACCGGCGGCTCCTGAA
>JBBQRM010000144.1:0-7379 GCA_038214855.1 Rhodobacterales bacterium
CACCCTCGTTGAACGCCCAGAAGTCCACGACCTGGGACCCATGGGTGTTGACGATCCGGATCGCCTCGCCTGCCTCCAGCCGAAGCGCCTTTCCCGCGCGCGCCGGCAGCGTCTCGAGCGTCATCAGGCGGCCTTCACCGCGTCGAGCGAGGCCTGGAGGATCGACACCGCCTCGGCCCGGTCGCCCCAGCCGATGACCTTGACCCACTTGCCTTCCTCGAGGTCCTTGTAGTGCTCGAAGAAGTGCTTGATCCGCTCGATGGTCTTGGGCGCGATGTCCGAGAGGTCCTTGATATGGGCCTGAAACGGATCGACCTTGACGAGCGGCACGGCGATCAGCTTGTCGTCCATGCCGCCGTCGTCCTCCATCTTGAGCACGCCGACGGGGCGGCAGCGGATCACCACGCCGGGCAGGAGCGGGAAGTCACACAGGACCAGCACGTCGGTCGGGTCGCCGTCGGCGTGCAGCGTGTTCGGCACGAACCCGTAGTTGCAGGGATAGAACATCGGCGTGTTGACCACGCGGTCGACGAAGATCGCGCCGGAAGCCTTGTCCAGCTCGTATTTCACCGGCGCGCCTCCCGCGGCGCCCCCGGTGATCTCGATCACCACGTTGATGTCCTCGGGCGGGTTCTTTCCGGCGGGGATCGCGTCGATGTTCATGGGTCTCTCCTGGAGGGGCTGCGCACCGGCGTCCGCCTAGCACGCGCGCACCGCATGAAAAAGGCCTCTCCGCCGCTGTACGCGACCGGACTGCCGCCGTTCCTTCGGCTTGACGCCATCGCGCATCGCGAGCACATTCGCGCCGGATCGGCCGCGGCTCGCGCGGCGGGTCCGCGGATCGGGAAGGCGCGGAGCAGGCATGCGCGAGAGGATCGAGGCGCGCCGTTCGCCGCCCGCGTCCGCCGTCCGCTGCGGACCGGGTCGCCGCCGGATGCGGCACGGGAGGCGCTGACATGGCGCCCTTCGACACGTCGGGCCGGGATGGGCTCGATCTCGCGCGGACCGCGGCGATCGAGGCCTCGTTCTGCTCGCACGACGAACTCGCGGATCTCGGGCGATCGCTCGCGGAGCGGGGCGTGGCGCGTCTGCCCGGTTTCGAGGGCTTCGACTTTCTTGCGCGGCAGGAGGAGAACGCCGCGGCGATCACGGCCGTCTACACCGCCAATTTCCGCGCCTCCGAGGCGGGAGACCTGATCACGCCGGCGGCGGAATGGCTGCTCGACAACTTCCACCGCATCGACGAGACCATCCGCCAGGTCCGCCGCGACCTGCCGCAGCGCTTCTACCGCCAGTTGCCGCAGATGCCGGTGGAGCTCCTCGGCGCGCGGGGGGAGGGGCCGGACCATCTGCCGCGCGCGCTGGCGCTCGCCTGGCTCTACGGCGCGCATTCGCATTGCGAGGTGACCGAGGAGCGGCTCAGCGCGCTGATCGGGGGCTTCCAGTCGCACGCGCCGCTCGCGATCGGTGAGCTCTGGGCGATCCCTTCGATCCTGCGCTTCGTGCTGATCGAGGATCTGCGGCGGCTGGCGCTGCGCATCGAGCGGGCGCGGAGGATGCGCGGGCGGGCGAACGAGGTCGCCGACCGGCTGGCCCTTGCGGAGACGCCGGAGGCGCGCGACGCGGTTCTCGGCGCGAGCGCCGCCCATGCCGCGGACGACGCCTTCGCGAGCCAGCTCCTCTACCGGCTGCGCGACGGCAGCCTGCGGGCACACGAGGCGATCGGCTGGCTGGAGTCCCGGCTCGAGGCGCGCGGCAGCGACGCCGAGGAGGTGCTGATCGCCGAGCAGAACCGCCTGTCGGCGGGCAGCTTCCGCATCGGCAACATCGTGCGCAGCCTGCGCACCCTCGACGACATCGACTGGACCGAGTGGTTCACCTCCGTCAGCCGGGTGGACGCGCTGATGCGGGCGGGCTCGAACTTCGCCGCGCTCGACTTCACGTCGCAGGACCAGTACCGCCGCGCCGTCGAGGAGTTGGCGCGCGGCGCGGGCACGAGCGAGCTCGAGGTCGCGCGTGCGGCCCTCGCGCTCCAGGTCGCCGCGCAGGCGGCGGGCGAGGAGGCCTGGGATGCGGGCTTTTTCCTGATCGGCGCACGGCGGGTCGAACTCGAGCGGCGGATCGGCTACAGCCCCGGTGTGCTCGCCCGCGTGCGGCGGACCTATACGTCGCTCGGCTGGAAGGCCATCGCGGCGCCGATCCTCATGCTCACGCTGCTCACGCTCGCGGGCGTGCTCTATGTGCTGCTGGCCGCGGGAGTGGGCACGCTCGCGGCGGTCTGCCTCGCGCTGCTCGCGGCGCTGCCGGCGAGCGACGCGGCGACGGGGCTCTTCAACACGCTGATGACCTCGCTCAAGCAACCGACCCGGCTGGTGGGCTTCGAGTTCAAGGCGGGGCTGCCGGAGCGCGCGCGTACGCTTGTGGCGATCCCGTGTCTCATCGCCTCGCGCGACTCGATCGACGAGCTGGTGCGCAGTCTCGAGGTGCATTACCTCGGCAACCCTCGCGGCGCCGTCGATTTTGCCCTGGCGAGTGACTGGCCCGACAGCGCCGAGGAACGCACCGACGAGGACGAGGCGCTGCTCGACTACGCTCGCGCCGCCATCGCGGCGCTGGCCGAACGCTACGCCCACACCGGGCGTACGCGATTCTTCCTCCTGCACCGGCGACGGGCGTGGAACGACGCCGAAGGCGTCTGGATGGGCTGGGAGCGCAAGCGGGGCAAGCTCGAGGAGCTGAACCTGTTGCTGCGCGGCGATCGCGACACGAGCTTCCTGCCGCCGGATCCGGACCTGCCGCGCGACGTGGTCTACGTGATGACGCTCGACGCCGACACGCGGCTCACCCGCGACGCGGTGACCAAGCTCGCCGGCAAGCTCGCGCATCCGCTGAACCGTCCGGCGATTGACCCCGCCCAGAACCGCGTGGTGTCGGGCTACGGCATCTTGCAGCCGCGGGTCTCGGCCTCGCTCACCACCGGCGACGAGGCCTCCGCCTTCCAGCGCATCTTCTCGATCGACCGCGGGCTCGACCCGTATGTCTTCACCGTCTCTGACGTCTATCAGGACATCACGGGCGAGGGCACCTTCACCGGCAAGGGGCTCTATCACCTCGATACCTTCGCCGGCGTGCTCGGCGGCCGCATCCCCGAGAACAAGGTACTGAGCCACGACCTGCTCGAGGGGACGCTGGCGCGCAGCGCGCTCGTCACCGACGTCGAGCTGGTCGAGGACTTCCCCGTGCGCTACGAGGTCGAGGCCGCGCGCCAGCACCGCTGGGCCCGCGGCGACTGGCAGCTCCTGCCCTTCATCCTGAACACGAAGAGCGGCGTCACCGGGCTCGGCCGCTGGAAGATGCTCGACAACCTGCGGCGCACTACGATCCCCGGCGCCTTCGTGCTCGCCTCGGTCCTCGGCTGGTGCGTGCTCGACGCGGGGCAGGCGCTCGGCTGGCAGGCCTTCCTGCTCCTCAGCCTCACCGTCGCCCCGACGATCGGCCTGGTGCGCGGGCTGATCCCGGCACAGGCCGACAGTCTGAAGCGGGTGCATCTGGCCGCGATCCGGCGCGACTTCGCCTCCGCGACGCTGCAGGTGGCGCTGCGGGTGATCTTTCTCGCGCATCAGGCGGTCTGGATGACCGATGCGGCGCTGCGCACGGTGTGGCGCCTCGCGGTCAGCCGGCAGCACCTGCTGGAATGGCGCACTGCGGCGGATGCGCGGGTGCGCGGGCCGCAGAGCGTGGCGGACTACGCCAGGATGATGCGCGGCGCCGTGGTGGTGGGCGCGGGCGGCATCGCACTCGCCACGGCCTCGGGCGGCGAGGCGCTGCTGGTGGCGCTGCCGATGGGGCTCCTGTGGGTACTGTCGCCGGTCGTGGCCTTCTTCGTGAGCCGCTCCGCCGTCACCGAGGACCGGCTCGAGGTGGCGCCCGAGGACGCGGCGGCGCTGCGCCGGATCGCCCGGCGCACCTGGCGCTACTTCGAGACCTTCGTCACGAAGGAGCACAACGCCCTGCCGCCGGACAACTTCCAGGAGCTGCCCGAGCAGGTGGTCGCCGGGCGCACCTCGCCGACCAACATCGGCGTCTACCTGTTGTCGGTGGTCTCGGCGCGCGACTTCGGCTGGATCTCGATGGCCGAGACCGTGGCGCGCCTCGAGGCGACGGTTGCGACCGTCGAGGGTCTCGAGAAGCACCGCGGCCATCTCTTCAACTGGTACGACACCCGCAGCCGCGCGGTGCTGTTGCCGCCCTACGTCTCGTCGGTGGACAGTGGCAATCTGGCCGGCCACCTGATCGCGCTCTCCTCGGCCTGTCGCGACTGGGCCGAGGCACCGTTCGCGCATCTGCAGCCGGATTTCGCCGGCATCGGCGACGTGGCGGGCGTGCTCGAGGAGGAACTGGCCGCCGTCGCCGACGACCGCCGCAGCGTGCGGCCGGTGCGCCAGCGGCTCGAGGAGCGGGTTCGCGGGTTCCGGCGCGCGCTCGCGGCGCTCGAGCGCGAACCGGAGTTCGGCGCAGTGCGCATCCTCAACCTGTCGGTGATCGCGCGCGACGTCGAGAAGCTCGGCATCGAGCTCGACCACGAGGTGGGCTCGACGGCGACCGGCGCGCTCAGGGCCTGGTGCGCCGCGCTCACGCGCAGCTGCGAGGTCTATTTCGCCGACACGACCGTGGGCCTGGAGGAGGTCGAAGACCTGCGGCGGCGGCTCGCGGGCTTGCGCGACCGGACCCGCACGCTCGCCTTCTCGATGGATTTCGCCTTTCTGATGCGCGAGGACCGGCGCCTGCTCGCGATCGGCTACCGGCCCGACGACGATGCGCTCGACGACGCCTGCTACGACCTGCTCGCATCCGAGGCGCGGCTGACCAGCCTCTTCGGCATCGCCAAGGGGGACCTTCCGACCGAACACTGGTTCCGCCTCGGCCGCCCGGTCGTGCCGGTGGGCACGAGCGGCGCGCTGATGTCCTGGTCGGGTTCGATGTTCGAATACCTGATGCCGCCGCTGGTGATGCAGGAGCAGCGGGGCGGCATCCTCAACCAGTCGAACGCGCTGGCCGTGCGCCGCCAGATCGAATACGGCGCGAGCCGCGGCCTGCCCTGGGGCATCTCCGAGGCCGCGTTCAACGCCCGCGACCCGGAGATGACCTATCAGTATTCCAACTTCGGCGTGCCGTCGCTGGGGATGAAGCGCGGCCTCGCGCATGACGCGGTGGTGGCTCCCTATGCCACGATCCTTGCCAGCCAGTACCGACCGCGCGAAGCGATCGAGAACCTGCGCCGGCTGCGCGACCTCGGGGCGCTCGGCGCCTACGGCTTCCACGACGCCGTGGACTTCACGCCGACGCGCCTGCCCGAGGGCGCGAGCCATGCGGTAGTGCGCAACTACATGGCGCATCACCACGGCATGTCGGTGATGGCGATCGCCAACGTCGTGTTCCAGGGCCGCCTGCGCGAGCGCTTCCATGCCGACCCGGTGATCGAGGCGGCAGAGCTGCTGCTCCAGGAGAAGGCGCCGCGCGACGTGCCGCGTCCGGTGACGCGCCCGCCCGACGAGCCGGTGGCGGGCCGCTCGGAGCTGCCGATGGTCGAGCACTGGGTGGTCGAGGACCCCCGCGGACGCGACCGCGCCACCTGGCTCCTGTCGAACGGGCACTATTCGACGATGCTGACAGCAACCGGCGCCGGCTACGCAAGCTGGAACGCCCTCGCCGTCACCCGCTGGCGGGCGGATCCGACCGAGGACCGCTGGGGCAGCTTCGTCTTCCTGCGCGACACCGAGAGCGGCGCCTGGTGGTCGGCCACCGCCGAGCCGCGCCAGGCCGAGGACGCCACGGTTCGCGCCGTCTTCTCCGACAGCAAGGCCGAGTTCCACATGACCGCGCACGGTCTGCGCTCGGAGATCGAGGTGATCGTCGCGAGCCAGGTCGACGCCGAGGGACGGCGCCTCACGCTCACCAACCCCGGCGCGTCCGACCGCTTCGTCGAGGTGACCTCCTATGCCGAGCCGGTGTTGTCGCGCGGCGAAGCCGACTCGGCGCATCCGGCCTTCTCGAAGATGTTCCTGCACACGGAGATCGCGCCCGCCGGCAACGTCATTCACGTCCGGCGCAACAAGCGGCGCGAGGACGAGCCGGCGATGGCGGTCGCGCACATGCTCGTGCGCGACGACGGCGAGGTGGCGGGCGACACGCAGGCCGAGACCGACCGGCGCCGCTTCATCGGCCGCGGCCGCAGGCTGGAGACTGCGGCGGCCTTCGATCCGGGCGCCGAACTGTCGGGCAGCGACGGCTTCACGCTCGATCCGGTGATGGCCCTGCGCCGGGTGGTTCGGGTGCCCGCGCGCAAGAAGACGCGGCTGATCTTCTGGACCATCGCCGCCCCGACGCGGGCGGAGGTCGAAGCCGCGGTCGGGCGCTTCTCCCACCCCGAGAGCTTCGCGCACGAGGCGATGCTCGCCTGGACGCGCTCGCAGATCCAGCTGCGCCACATCGGCATGACGCCCGAGGAGGCGGCGGTGTTCCAGCGGCTGGGGCGCTTTCTCGTCTATCCCGACGCCGAGCTGCGCGCGGGGCCGGGGCTCGGCGAGGCCGCGCCGCAATCGGCGCTCTGGTCCACCGGCGTCTCCGGCGAATTTCCGATCATGGCTCTGCGCATCGACGCCGAGGCCGATCTCGCCATCGCCGCCAAGGCCGTGCGGGCGCAGGAATACTTCCGCGCCCACGGTTTGTTGAGCGATCTGGTGATCGTCAACGAACAGGCGACCTCCTATGCCCAGGAGCTGCAGGGCGCCATCGACGGGCTGTGCGAGAACGCGCGCCTGCGGGGCCTCGCGCGCGGCCCGCGCGACCACATCTTCGCGCTGCGCCGCGACCTGCTCGAGCCGCGGACCTATGATGCGCTGATGGCCGCGGCGCGGATCGTGTTCCACGCGCGCAACGGCAGGTTCTCCACGCAGCTCGACCGTTCCGAGGTGCTGGCCGTGGCCGCCGAAGACGCCGCCGGTCCGACGGAGGCGCCGGTGCATCCGGCGACCGTCCCCGTTCCCCGTCGCCCGCCGCCCGAGGGCGGGGATCTGGCATTCTGGAACGGCTTCGGCGGCTTCGATGCGGCGGCGCGCGAATACGTGGTGCGACTGCGCTCCGGCGAGGCGACGCCCCAGCCATGGATCAACGTGATCGCCAATGCGGAGTTCGGCTTCCACACCTCCTGCGAGGGGGCGAGCTTCACCTGGGCTGTGAACTCGCGCGACTACCAGATCACCCCCTGGAGCAACGATTCCGTCACCGACCGCCCCGGCGAGGCGCTCTGGGTGGTCGATCTGCACACGGGCCGGGTGCTCTCGCCCTTCGTAGCACTCGGGCGCGATACCGGAGCGCTC
>JBBQRM010000145.1:0-7375 GCA_038214855.1 Rhodobacterales bacterium
CCCCGGAGCCCGTATCAGTCCGGCGTCGCACCGCCGTGCCGCGGCCGTCGTGCGGCGACCGGTCGCGGCGCCTCGGGCGCCAGATCGCCCGGCTCCGCAACCTCGGCCGGCGGATCGCCCGGCTCCGCAACCTCGGGCGCCAGATCGCCCGGCTCAGACGCCACGGGCGCCGAATCGCCCGGCTCCGGTGCCTCGGGCGCCGGGGTCGCAATGTCTTCCGGCTCCGGCGCCTCGCGCGGCGCCTCGGCCTCCGCAGGCCTGCTGAAGAGCCGCCCCAGCATCGCCGCCACTTCGGCGGGCTTCACCGCGCCGCCGCCCGGCACGCCCCCCGGCGCGTTCCAGTCGAGCGCGTATTCCCGCGCCGGATCGACATAGTCGCGGATCGCCGGGTTGAGCACCCACATCCGCCTCAGCACCGCCTGGCGCAGCGCACGCGGCACACCGCGCCGCAGGAAGCCGGTGATGTCGGCGCCGGGCTCCAGCGTCTCGACCGGCGGCAGCGCCGCCAGCTCCACCGCGGAGATCTCCTGCTCGACCTCGGGCGCCTCCGCCGGCGGCGCAGGCGGGGCCGCCTCGCCCTCGCGCTTCAGCCGCGACCACCGCCCTGCAAAACCCTCGCCGCTCATCGCGCGCCCCGCCCCGGCGCGCGGCGCGCCATCGCCTCGGGATCGGCGCGCTTGCGCTGGCGCTTCACGAAGACGTGCTCGACATGATGCTCGGCCACGAAGGCCGCGATCCGCGCCGCGACCGGCCCCGGCATCGCCACCGCCTCGACCAGGAGCCCCTCGTCGCCGGCCAGCGCCTCGCCCTCGTAAGGGTTCACCGTCAGCGCCACGACCTCCGGCGTCTGCGCCGGCAGCCGCAAGGCCACCCAGACCGACGGCCGCGCCATGACAAGGTTGTCGCGGTAGTGCCCGGTCTCGCCCGAATGCAGCACCAGCTCGGGCGCGCCCGCATACCAGAGCCCCGCATCGCCCAGCCGGCTGCCCGGCGCCGCTGCGGGCGCATCCGCCAGCACCCCGACCGGCACGAATCCTGCCTCCGCCCAGCGGCTCACCGGCTCGCGCCGCGCGAGGATCACGCCCAGATGCAGCTGCAACCGCGCCACTTGCTTCCCTCCCCGGCCGCCGCCAAAATCCTTTCCATGTGGTTAACGACACCCCATAAGAACAATGATATCAGTTTGTTACGAATCCGCTCAACCTTGAGCACCTCGCCCGACCGACCCTCAATGCCCCGCCGCCGCCGCGACCAGCGGCAGGCCCGCGATCAGGTTCTGCGGCTTCAACCTCAGCGTCATCTGCGGGCTGACCGCCATCAGCAGATACACTGGATGCCCGGCCGCGCGAGCCTCGACAGCGGCCTCGTCGAGCATATCCAGCCGGAAGAGCCCGATCAAGCGGTCCATCCCCTCGGGCCTCTCGCCGTGCCACAGCGCGTTGCCGAGCGCGGTCGCCTCGGCGTCGAGCCCGACGAACCAGCGCAGGTCCGGCTCGTCGACGCGCGCGAGCGGCACCACCTCGGCCTCGATGCGCAGCAGGTGCCGCAGGAACGCGCCGATCGCCGCGGCCAGCCCCGCGCGGGCACGCGGCTCGCCGCCGAAGTTCAGCGCCATCGCATGGGCGTCCGACCGGCTCCAGTAGGTCCAGGCGTTGGCGTGCGTCATCACCTCCAGGCTCTCGGCGCCGAACATCGCGGTCAGCGGCGAATGGCTCCGCTCGCGCTCCAGCGCCTCGACCAGCTCGGCATCCGCGAGGATCAACGCCTCCTCGCGCACGCTCGCGCGCTGCGGCCTGAAGAACAGCTCCGCCGCGCGCAGCACGAACGGATCCTCGCAGCCCTCGAGCGCGTTGCGCAAGATCAGCTGCGCCAGCTGGTCGAGAAACACCGAGGGCAGCGCCGCTCCGGTGCGCACGATGTCGAGATACGCCCCCTCCACCGTGCCGGCCGCCAGCAGCCGGTCGCGAAAGGCGAGCAGGAACGCCCAGTTCTCCCGCGCGTCCGCGTCCGCGAGTGCCGCCACCGCCTCCGGCGCCACCGCCGCCCGCGGCGCCCGCATCAGCCGGGCGTGCAGCGCGAATTCCGCGTCGCAGGCATCCGGCGGCGGCAGCACCTCGGGCCGCGCCAGCCATGCCAGAAGCAGCGCGTCCGTCACCCCCAGCCAGCCCTCGGGCGTCAGCCGCGCCAGCTGGTGCCCGCTCGCGACCCAGAACTCCCTCACCGCCGGCGGGCCTTGAGAAGGTCCACGAGGTCCACCCGCTCCGCCGGTTCCTCGTCGGTCTCCACGACCGAGAAGGCCCGGTCGTGGCCGCCGAGATGCCCCGCGCCCAGCGCCGTGTCGCCTCGCGGGCGCAGGCTGCGGAACCGCTCGCGGATCGCGCCGCTCTCGTCGTGGCTGCGGTGGAGCGCGATCAGCGTGCCCACGCCGTGCCCGGCGCACAGGCTCGCAGCGACGCCGATCTCCTCCTCGGCCGCCGGGCGCGCCTCCGCCATCCCCGGCGCGCCGAGCCGGGCGACCAGCTGCGCCGCCAGCATCTCGACCGCCGCCGCGCGCTCGCCCGCGCGCAGCTCGCTCACCACCGCGAGCGTCGAGAAGCCGAAGCTCGCGATCCCCAGAAACCCGGTGCGAAACGCGATCGCCTCCTTGCGCGTCAGGCTCTCGGGGTCGCGGCCCGCGAACAGGAACGTCCCCGGCACCGCCCATTCCCCCGGCGCCGCCGCCTGGGCGAAGACCACCGTGTCGGACGCATCGAGCCGGATGGTCCGCGGCATGAGCCCCGTCACAGCCGCGGCCCCCCGCGCGCCGGATCGTGCCAGCGCCGCTCGGCCAGCGCCTGGGAGAGCCCGCGGCGCACCACCACCCCCGCCTCGGTCTCGACCGCGAGCGCGCCATCCGCCCCGATCCGCCGGGTCCCCCCCGGCGCCAGCCGCTCGCGAAACCGCGCCGCCAGCGCCTCGAACCCCAGCGCCGACCAGGTGTCGAAGTTGCGCAGCAGATGCGCCGCGAACCCCTCGACGAGCGCCGGCACCGGCCCGATCGCCTCCTCGGCGAGCGAGGTGCTGCCGGGCGCGGAGGCATCGTCGCGGTCCGCGATCAGCTCCGCCGCAAACACCAGCCAGTCCGGCACCGCGTCCTCCTCCGCCCCCTCGGGTGCTTCCAGCGTCCCGCCCCCCAGACGCGCGCCGTCGTAGACGAGCGTGTCGGGCCAGTCGATCGTCACCGCCCGCTCCGGTGCCGCGACGCCTGCCACCGCCTCCGCCAGCGCCGACATCCCCGCGTAATGCGCGAGCCGCGCCTCGGCGAGCGGACATTCCGGCTCCAGCACCACCGCCATCGCCAGCACCCCCGGCCGCTCGGCCCAGAGCAGCGCCCCCGCCCCCAGCGCCGCCGCCCGCGCCCGCGCCTCGGCCAGCGGGTCGCGACCGACGAGGCGGGTCTCGCGATAGGGCGGAGGCAGCGTCAGGGCGGCGGGGCCGTCGGCCATGCGGGGCGCGCCTCCTCGGGCGCGGGTTGCCGGGCGGCTTGCGGCCGGCGCCGGTTTGCGACAGGATGTCAGGTATGCCGCCGCATCCGGGCCTGATCAAGGCCGGACGCGCGGCGATAGATCCCGATCCGCCCGAAGGAGACCCTCTTCGCCATGGACGGCAAGCCGCGCCAGATCTTCGCCTGCTCCTGCGAGGGGACCATGCCGCTCGACGCCGGCGCCATCGCGAAGGGCTGCGGCGGCGACGTTATCACCGCGCACCAGCTCTGCCGCGCCGAGCTCGGCCGCTTCCGTGCGGCGCTCGCCGAAGGCGGACCGCTGACCGTCGGCTGCACCCTCCAGGCGCCGCTCTTCACGCAAGTCGCCGAGGACGCGGGCCATACCGCGGCGCTCGACTTCGCCAATATCCGCGAGACCGCCGGCTGGTCGACAGAGGCCGCGGCCGCCGGCCCGAAGATGGCGGCGCTGCTCGCCGCGGCCGCCGTGCCGATGCCGGGCGTGGCCATGACCGCGCTCGCCTCGGCGGGTGTCGCCCTGATCCTCGGGCGCGACGAAGTGGCGCTCGAGGCCGCTTCGAGGCTCGCCGCGCATCTCGACGTGACGGTGCTGCTCGCCCCCGGAGCCGAGGCGCCGCCGCCGCGCCGCGCCGAGATCCCGGTGTTCCAGGGCCGCGCCCGCAGCGCCGCGGGCGTGCTCGGCAGCTTTTCCGTGACGGTCGATGCCTACGCCCTGCCCGACCCCTCCTCGCGCACGCGCCTTACCTTCGGGGCGGCGCGCGACGGCGCCGTCTCGACCTGCGACCTGATCCTCGATCTCACCGGCGGGCCGGCGCTGTTCGCCGCCGCCGAGCTGCGGCCGGGCTACCTGCGCGCCGACCCGCGCGTCGCCGCCTCGGTCGAGCGCGCGATCTTCGACGCGTCCCAGCTGCGCGGCACCTTCGACAAGCCGCGCTTCGTCGACTTCACCGCCGACATCTGCGCGCATTCGCGCTCGGGGATCGTCGGCTGTACCAACTGCCTCGACCTCTGCCCGACCGGCGCGATCACGCCGGCCGGCGACAGCGTGGCGATCGACCCGCAGATCTGCGCCGGCTGCGGCCAGTGCGCCGCCGCCTGCCCCACCGGTGCTGCGAGCTACGCGCTGCCCCCGGTCGGCGCGCTGGCGTCGCGGCTGCGCAGTCTCCTGCGCGCCCATGCCGCGGCCGGGGGCGCGCAGGCGGTGGTGCTCTTCCACGACACCGAGCACGGCGCCGAGCTGATCGAGGCCGCCGGCCGCTTCACCGATGGCCTGCCCGCGCGGGTGCTGCCGGTCGCGGTCAACGAGATCGCCCAGGTCGGCCCCGAGACCATCGCCACGGCCATCGCCTACGGCGCCGCTTGCGTGCGCCTGCTGACCCGCGCCCGGCCCCGGCACGGCACCGAGGGCATCGCCGCGACGCAGGCGCTGATGGCCGAGATCCTCGCGGGGCTCGGCTACGGCGCGCAGGCGGTAGAGACCGTCGCCACCGACGACCCCGACGCGCTGGTCGCGGCACTCCGCGACATCCCCGCTTCCCCCGCGGGGCGCGAGACCGCCGCGTTCCTGCCTCCCGCCGAGAAGCGCGCCCTGCTGGAGCTGGCCTTGCGCGAGCTGCACCGCACCGCGCCCACGCCGGTCGATACGATTGCCCTGCCCGCGGGCGCGCCGATGGGCGCGGTGGTGCTCGACACGCAGGCCTGCACCCTCTGCCACGCCTGCGTCGGCGCCTGCCCGGTCCAGGCCCTCGGCGCCGACCCCGACCGGCCGCTGCTCGCCTTCACCGAAAGCCGCTGCGTCCAGTGCGGCCTCTGCGAGGCGACCTGCCCCGAGAACGCGATCACCCTCTCCCCCCGCCTCGACTTCCCGGCCTGGGAGGGGCCGCGCATCCTCAAGGAAGACACGCCCTTCGCCTGCACCGCCTGCGGCAAGGTCTTCGGCAACACGGCGACCGTCGCCCGCGTCCGCGACCGCCTCGCCGGGCACTGGATGTATTCCGGCGAGGCCGGCGCCGCGCGCGCCCGCGTGCTCGAAATGTGCGAGGATTGCCGCGTGGGCGCGCTGATGAGCGAGAGCTTCGATCCCCATGATGCCCCCTCGCGGACCGTGCGGACCACCGCCGACTACCTGCGCGAACGCGCGGACCGGGCCGCACCGCCGCCGTCCACGCGTGAATAGGGGGTCAAGTATTCGATATTGTTGCTATAAGTGAACCGGTTGCGCGTGGACCCGCGACCGCTGGGCGCCTCGGCGAAGCACGCGGCCGACGGCAGCGCGGCGCCAGTGGCCGCCGTCTCATCGAGGTGGGAACGGTGGTCGTGAAGCGGCAGGCCCGCTCGCGTTGTCGGTAGGGCGCGGTCCAGCCCGCCCCAGCAGCAGCCAAAGGATACTGAACATTCTCAGGAACAGATAATCCCTCAGGTCGCGCCCGGGCCCGAGCGAGCACTTATTGATCTCGTGATGGCGAATGCGCCAAGCGTTGCCGATGGCGGTCAGCTCCCGCATCTCGGTGTCCAGCATTTTATGAGCTTCTTCCGGCGCTCGCTGCGTCAGAATCGCGGCGGCGCCGACCTTCTTGTCGGGATCGAGGTGGGTCTTGAACCGCTCGAAGGCGTCCCACAGCGCCTCGATCGCATTCTGAGCTGCGTCCGGCTCGCGATCGAAGAACCGCCGCCGCGCGTGCTCGAGCAGTTTATCTGTTTCGCTATCGCCGCTGTCGAACAGGGCGCGGGAGAGCGTCTCGGTCGCTGGCCCCTCAACCAGTCGCCGTATGCGACCGTCGTCTGCCATCTCATATGCCAGACCTTGTCGCGACAGGATCTGATTGACCTCGCTGATCCACTCGCCAAGCCCCGCCTCCCGGTCCCAGCGCAGGTGGTCGTGTCTGAAGTAGGTATGATGATAAACAGCTTGGGGAGTCCCGATCTTACTGGCGCACCACTCCATTCCGTCGAGGATAGTGTCGGTCGGCGGCTTCTCCGGCTCCCCCCAGTTACCTCCTCGAAATTGAGCGGACAGCTCGGGGAAACGGGCCACACCACGCAGCGCTTGGAAGAATGCGGTTTCGTCGCACCCATACATTGCCGACCCGTCCGGACATCGTTCGGGGAAGGCGTAGCCGAAGGCGCTGGAGTTCAGCCGAGACTGGATGAGTGCGGCAATCGCCCTCCAGCCGTCGTTCCCGATCCTTGTCTCGGTCCTTGGTCGCGGCCCGTCTCTTCGATCCGTATACAGATCGCTCATGGCCTCGACACTCCGCGTCCCAGAGCTACCAGTTCTTGTTTTCACGTGCGGCGCGGTCAAGCATTGATCGGACGCTCGATCATCACCAATACGCTGGGCGAACATCCGAAAAAATGTGCTCACGGCTCGGCGAGAACGGCGAGACGTTGCCGCATCGCGTCCTCTTCGGCCCTGCCGATCCGTGAAAGCGCCTGGTCCCTGCACAGCTTACCGGAATTGCCCGCGTATTATCCCGCCTGCCGCTAGGGCGACATCCGACCTGACCGCAACGGTCCACAATCCTTTCCATGTGGTTAATGGTTACCAGAAAACCTTTGATAATCAATAGCTTATGGATTTGCTCAACCTTGAGCAACCGTGAGCACCCCAGGCTCCGGCACGACCCGCTACCGGGTCCGCTCCCGGAGAAACCCGATCAGCGCCGCCCGGTCGGCCGGGTTCGGGATGCGCTGCTCCGGCATCTTCGTGCCAGGCGTATAGGCCATGGGTCCGATCTCGAACAGCGCCGAGACCGTCTCCGGGGTCCAGACGATGTCCATCGCCTCCAGCGCCGCCGAATATTCGTAGCCCTCGGCACTCGCGATCCGCCGTCCGAAGAGCCCGTGCAGCGTCGGCCCCGCCCGGTTACCGTC
>JBBQRM010000146.1:0-7323 GCA_038214855.1 Rhodobacterales bacterium
GCCGACACCCGCGCCGGCGCCATCACCGCCGCCAGTGGCTCCACGCTCTTGCGCGCCACCGGCATCATCAGCCCCAGACAGTAATCCTGCAGCGGCTCGGCACGGTCGGCATGGCCAATCCCCCCGATCAGGGTCTCCAAACAGGCATCGAAGCCAGCGCGCCCGTCGCTCTCCTGCTCGTCCATCGCCCTCATCCGCCAATGTGAATCGGCAGCCTATCACCCTCGGGCGACGAGCGAATCCCCTATATCTCGCACTTTGTGACTCAGTAAGATTAAACGAAGATGAAGACGCGCCTATTCCTCCAGTGTCTGCAATGCCCCTAGTCATGTCGCACGGTGCGACACCCGGACCCGCCCCCCGCCCGGCCCCGTGGCGCAGCAGCACCTCGATCATCCAGCCGAGCATCGCCGCGTTGAGCAGGTGCCACAGGAAATGCGTCCCCACCGGCACGGAGGCGCAGAGGGGCGCGTCGAGCGTGCGGAACGTCAGCGACGCCACGAGGACCGCCGCCCCCAGCGCCAGCCCCCGCGCCGTCGCCGGCGCCCGCCTCCCCAGCCACAGCGCGTAACCCCCGATCAGCAGCACCACCGGCAGATACTGCACCGACCCGTTGAGCGGCCCGATGACCGCAGCGATCCCGCCCGCCACCGCACCCGAGACCGGCACATAGGCCACGGCCGCAGCCACCCCCGCCCAGACCGGCAGGCCGAGGAAGCGCACGGTCGCGAGATGGGTGTAGATCAGGATGAAAGCGAGGATCGGCAGCACGTCCGCCACCCCGGCCCAGACCCGTGCCACGCTGTGGAACAGGAACGAGCCCACGCCGATCACACCGATCACCACCGCAAGCAGCCGCGCCCCCGCGTCGCCGCCGGCCCGCCGCCAGGTGACCAGCGCCGCCACCAGAAACGCCGCGTTCGTCACCGCGTTCAGCGGCTCGGACCAGAAGCTCGCGTCGGTGCGCTCGCAATAGCTGTCGACCGCGCGCATCCAGTCCATCTAAGCTCGCTCCCGGGCGCCCTTCGGAGCGGAGCCTACACAAAAGCGAGGAGGATCTGAATGCAGGTGACATGGCTGGGCCACGCGGGCTTCAGGATCGAGATCGCGGGCGAGGTGCTCCTGGTCGATCCCTGGCTCGAGGGCAACCCGATGTTCGACGCCTCCCGGCGCGACGAGGCGCTCGCGGGGGCAACCCATGTGCTGGTCAGCCACGGCCACGCCGACCACGCCGCCGACGCGGTTGCGATCGCGAAGTCCCTCTCGATCCCGGTCGCGGGCACCTACGACCTGATGAGCTGGTGGGAACGGACGCACGGGATCGCTACCGTGGGCTTCAACAAGGGCGGCACCGTGCGGCTCGGCGAGGTCGCGGTGACGCTGGTCAACGCCACGCATTCCTCCTCCGCTCCGGGCGAGCACGGCCCGGTCTATGCCGGGCACGAGGCCGGCTTCATGATCGCGGGCGAGGGCCGCACGATCTACTTTTCCGGCGACACCGACGTGATGGCCGACATGGAGGTGTTCCAGGCGCTGCACCGGCCGCAGATCGGCATTCTGTGCGCCGGCGGGCATTTCACCATGGACATGACCCGCGCCGCCTATGCTGCCAGGCACTACTTCGACTTCGAGACCGTGATCCCCTGCCATTACCGCACCTTCCCGCTGCTGGAGCAATCGGCCGAGGCGCTGCGCGACGGGTTGCCGGGCGTGCGGGTGATCGAGCCGGACGTGATGGTGCCGATCCCGCTCTGACTACCCGAGCCGGCGCTTGACACCGGGAGGCCGCCGCTATACCCGACTGAAAGAATCAGGATAACGGAGCCCCTGCCATGACCGACCGCACACCCCTTCCCGTCCGCGCCGTCAGCCCCCGCCGCTGGGCGGCCCTGGGCTCTCTCGCGGCGAGCGGTCTGATCGCTGCCGCACCCGCGCTGGCGGCCGATCCGGCCCAAGCGGATGCGGCCCCCTCGATCGTCCTCGCCCAGGGCGGAGAGGGGGGCGAGGGCGGAGAAGGCGGCGAAGCGGGCACTGACGCTCCGACGGGGGACATCTCCTTTCTCACCGACCTAGGGATGATCGAGGGGCACCTGCGCGCGGGCATCGCCCTCTACGACGACGGCCGCGCCGAGATGGCTGTCACGCACATGAAGCACCCCGGCGACGAGATCTACACCGGTCTCGCGCCCGAACTCGCCGAGCGCGGCGCGCCGGATTTCGCCCCCGAGCTCGAGGCGTTGGCCGCGGCGGTCGAAGGCGGCGCGCCGGTCGAGGAGGCGCGCGCGGCCTACGAGGCGGTGCTCGGCCGTATCGCGGCGGCGCGGGCCGAGGCCGGCGGCGGCGATGCGGCACGTCTGCTCGCACTGGTGGAACTCACCCGCACCGCGGCCGAGGAATACGCCGAGGGCGTCGAAGGCGGGCGCCTCCAAGAGCTGCACGAATACCAGGATGCCTGGGGGTTCCTGCAGGCGGTGCGGGCCGATCTCGACGCGCTGGCGGCCGAGGACGAGCCGGAGCTGACGCAAGCTGTCGAGAAGATGCGCACCGACCTCGCCGCGACCGAGGCGGCCTTCGCCGGCCTCGCGCCCGAAGGCGAGATCGTGGGCGACGCGAGCCTTCTCTACGGCGCCGCGGCGCGGATGGAGATCGCCGCGCGCGGCTACGAGTGACGCGGGCGGGCCCGGCCGGATGTACATGGTCCTGAGCGACGCGCTCGACGCGTCCCGGGTCGCGGCGATCCGCGACTTCGCCCGCGACGCCGCGTTCGAGGACGGGCGCGCCACCGCCGGCCGCTACGCAAGCGAGGTCAAGGCCAACGATCAGGCCAAGGCCGGACGCGCGCTCGACGGCGTGCTCGCCACGGTCGAGGCGGCGCTCGGCGCCAACGCGACCTTCACCGGCGCCGCCCTGCCGCGGCGCTTCGTGCGGATGCTGCTGTCGCGCTACCGCGAGGGTCAGACCTACGGCGCGCATGTCGACGACGCGATCATGGCGGGCGCGCGCACCGACATCTCCTTCACGCTGTTTCTGTCCGACCCCGACAGCTACGACGGCGGCGCGCTGATCGTCGAGGACGGGCTGGAGGCGCGGTCGATCCGCCTCGCGCCGGGCGAGATGATCCTCTATCCCTCCACGGCGCTGCACCGGGTCGAGCCGGTCAGCCGCGGCGAGCGGCTGGCGGTGGTCGGCTGGATCGAGAGCTGGGTGCGCGAGGCCGACCGGCGCGAGGCGCTCTTCGACCTCGACCTCGCGCTGCGCGAGGTCCATGCCCGCGAGGGCAAGGGCGCGCTTTTCGACCGCCTCGCCAAGACGCGCAGCAACCTCCTGCGGATGTGGGCCGGCGGCTGACCCGCCGGCAGGCGGCCGGCGTCGTGCTACGTCTCTGATTTCGACGGTGCCGGCGGACTATCTGCAGACGGTGGTGTGGAAGCGGCTGGTGGCCGCACAGGCAACGGGACGCGCGCGACACAGAACCGGTTCCGGGTCACGCGGACCCCTCGAACCGTACATGGGCACAGGATCATCGACGGCCGACCCGCCGTGCAGCAGATCCTAACGAAATGTAAAAACGCCGACTTTTATTAAACGATTCCAACGCCAGAATCAACGTTGCACAGTGCAACAGCCGATGTTGCACCGGCCAGCGCCGCCCACCTCCCCCTCCCTCAGCCCTGCTGGAGCAGCACCAGCACCGCCAGCGCCAGCGCCGCGATCAGGCCCGCCACGATGGCCAGCGCCACCTTGGTCCGCGAATACGGCCGCTCCCCCTCGACGGCCCCCGTGCGGCCGTTGACGACGAAGCGGAAGCTCCGCCCGCGGTAGCGGTAGGCGGCGAGCCACAGCGGCAGCAGCACGTGCTTGAAGGTCATGGCCTCCACCTGCGTGTCGAGCCGGCCGACCCGCTGATCGTCGCCGCCGATGTCCCGACGCACGTCCGCCCGGATCGTCTCGTCCATGATCTCGCGCGCCTCCGCAAACGCCTCGCCGACGGGCACCGAATAGCCCTCGGCGCGGAAGCCCGCGAGATAGCGCGGATCGTAGACCGACAGCGCGCTCAGGTCCCACGGCGCCACCGCATCGGTGAAGCGCTTGGGCAGGCTGGTCGAGCCCAGCACCAGCACGTCGTCGAACCGGCGCGCCACCCGCCCGCGCACCCGCGTCCAGTCGGTCTGCGCGACCTGCTGGGCGACCATCCGCTGCCTCCCGTCCACGACCATCGGCACGTGCCGGGTCCGGTGCCGCACCCGCCCCCGCTGGCCGGTGTAGTCGGTGACGGTCTCGGCGTCGTAGGTCCAGTAGGGCGCATAGATGCCGTCGAGCGCTCTCCCCGCCCGCGCGAAGCGCACGAGATCCGACGGCGCGAACCACAGCCGCCCGAGCCAGCGGTTCATCGCCGCCCGCGCCTCCGCCTCCGAGATCAGGAACGGCAGCTGCGCCTGCGGCTTGATCCGGCGCGCAGGCCCGGTGTCGGTGACGATCGGCGAGCCGCAGAACGGGCAGTCCCGCGCGTGCAGCCCCGCGTCGAACTCGATCTCGGCCCCGCAGCTCGCGCAGCGCGCGTACCGCGTCTCCTCCATCGCCTCGGGCGGCAGGGCGTCGCCCATCGCCGCGCTCAGGTCGAGCTCGCGGAGCGCGCCGCGCCGGTCGGGCAGCGCCTCGGCATGGCCGCAATGCGGGCATTTCAGCCCGTCGCTCGCCGGATCGTAGCGCAGGTCGGCGCCGCAGGCGGGGCAGGGGAAGCGGTGGTCGGTCCCGCCCGTGCTCGGCTCAG
The DNA here is from genome assembly GCA_038214855.1 of Rhodobacterales bacterium. GTDB lineage: Bacteria > Pseudomonadota > Alphaproteobacteria > Rhodobacterales > Rhodobacteraceae > Amaricoccus. The sequence continues at coordinate 4,772 of JBBQRM010000146.1, forward strand.
GCACCCGGCGGCGGTGGCGGCACCGCGCCGAGGATGGCCGCGAGCTCCGGCACCGCCCCCGCGGGCTTCCAGCCGTCGCTGCCGGGGCTCCAGACCTGGCTCGAGGGCGTCAGCCGCCCCGCCTCGGCCATCGCCGCCAGCTCGGCGGGGGTAAACGGCCCCTGCGCCGCGCCGCCCTCGGCGAGATGCCAGCGCGGCTCGACCGGCGGCGGGGGCGGGGGCGTTGCCGTCGCACCCGGCGCCGTGCCCCACGGGTCGCTCTGGGCCAATCGACCGGCCATCGCGAGCCCCATGCCCATTCCGAGCCCCGCGCCCATGCCACCGTCGCCGCCCGGATTGCCGGCGGCCTTGGTCATCGCCTCGGCGCCGCTGAACTCGGTGAAGCGACCGAGATCGCCCACGACGCCCATCGAGGTGCGCTTGTCGAGCGCGGCCTCCACCTCGGCGGGCAGCGACACGTTCTCGACATAGAACCCCGGCAGCGCCAGCCCGTATTCCGCCACCATCGGCGCGATCCGCTCGGCGACCAACTTGCCCAGATCGACGGTGTTCGCCGCCATGTCGAGCACAGGGATGCCGGAGGCCGCGATGATCTGGCTGAAATGCGTGACGATGATGTTGCGGATCTGATAGGCGATCTCGTCGGTGGTGAACTCGCCGTCGGTGCCGACGATCTCGGTCAGGAACCGCTTCGGCTCAGCCACCCGCATCGTGTAGCTGCCATAGGCGCGCAGCCGCACCATGCCGAACTCGGGATCGCGGGCGATGATCGGGTTGCGCGTGCCCCACTTCAGTTCGGTGAACTGGCGGGTGTTGATGAAGTAGATCTCGGACTTGAACGGGCTCTGGAAGCCGTGGTCCCAATGCTGGAGCGTGGTGAGCACCGGCATGTTGTTGGTCTCGAGCTGGTAGAGCCCCGGCTCGAAAGTGTCCGCGACCTGGCCCTCGTGCACGAAGACCGCGACCTGGCTCTCGCGCACTGTGAGCTTGGCGCCGTACTTGATCGCATGGCCGTGGCGCTCGAAGCGCCAGACCAGCGTGTCGCGAGTGTCATCGGTCCAGGCGATGACGTCGATGAACTCGCCGCGCAGGAAGTCGAAGATCGGCATGTCGGGTCTCCTCGGCTCGGGATCAGCTCGCACGCCGCGCCGCTGCCTCGCGCTCGCGTGCCTGGGCCGCCATCGCGTCGCGGGCGATCTCGGGCAGGAGCGGGCGCGCCTCCTCGGCGCTCATGCCGGGATGCAGGCGTGGGTCGTAGAGCATGCGCAGCAGCACCTCGTCGTGCTCGGTCAAAAAGGCGAACTCCAGGCTGTCGTTGAACAGCGACGGCCGTGCGTCGGGGCTGTCGTTGGGCAGCCCCATCGACTGCGCCATCTCCTCGTGCACGCAGGAGAGCCGGGTGAGCGGCGGATGCTCGGCGCGGATCAGCACCGCGACCGCGGCATAGAGCGACGGATCCTCGGGATCGGCGAAGAAATAGGCGGTGCAGTAGGTGTCGGACGGCGCGTCCCCGAGCGCATCGGTCACCGCCGGGCCGAAGCGGCTGTAGCGACCCGCGGCCTCGGCCGCGAATTCCTCCTGCTCGGCGGTGTCGAGGATCAGCACAAGGAAGTTCGCGTCGTCGGCCCCGGCCATCGCCATGTCGAGCCCGGTCAGCCGTGCCAGCCGCTCGGTGAAGGCCGCGACGTTCTCGCGGTCCCGCGCCACCTCCTCGGAGGGGAGCGAGTCGCCGGCGACCACATCGACGCGCACGGGCCGCTCCCAGCGGCGGAGCAGCGCCGGCGTCTCGGAATGCAGGAAACGGCCGCCGATCTCCACATATTCGTCGTAGAGCGCCACCCGCTCGAAATTGCGCACCAGGTCCTCGACGGTGAAGGGCGCGTCGCTCGGCGCCGTGTCGCGGCGCATCTTGCCGCTGGCGGTCAGATCCCCCTCGACCGCGGCGTAGAGATCGACCAGCCCGTCGCGCTCCGGCTGGTCCTCAACCGGCTCCGGCGCACCGATCACCTCCGGCGGCGCCGGCGGCGGCGCCTCGGGCGCCACGCCGCGCGTCCCCGGCTCGCAAGCCGCGAGCGCTCCGAGTGCGAGCGCCAGCGCCGCCGCCCGTCCCGCCATCCGGCCCCGCATCCTCCCGCTCAGCCGCGCGCGCCGCCAGGACCGGTCCCGGAGGACCTCGCCTTGGCGGCGCCGAGCGTCGAGCGCAGATCGCCCTCCATCCTCGCAAGGCTGCGCTCGGCCTCGACCCGGCGCGTCTTGCCCTCGTCGGCGATGCGCAGGCTGTCCTCGATCGTCGCGATCAGATCGGCATTGGCCTTCTCCACCGCCGCGATGTCGAAGACGCCGCGCTCCATCTCGGTGCGGATCTCGCGGTTGGCGTCCCTCAGCGTCTCGGCGTTGCGGGTCAGCAGCTCGTTGGTCAGGTCGCTGGCCTCGCGCACGGCACCCGCGGCCTGGCGCGAGCGGTGCACCGTCACCGCCTGGGCGAGCTGGGTCTCCCATAGGGGCACGGTGTTGACCAGCGTCGAGTTGATCTTGGTGACCAGGCTCGTGTC
>JBBQRM010000147.1:0-7309 GCA_038214855.1 Rhodobacterales bacterium
ATCGTCGCCGACTTCATCAAATGGGCCAAGGAGCGCAACATCCCCGTCGGCCCCGGCCGCGGCTCGGGCGCGGGCTCGCTCGTCGCCTACGCGCTGACGATCACCGACCTCGACCCCCTGCTCTACGGCCTGCTGTTCGAGCGGTTCCTGAACCCCGAGCGCATCTCGATGCCCGACTTCGACATCGACTTCTGCATGGACCGCCGCGAGGAGGTGATCGCCTACGTCCAGCAGAAATACGGCCGCGACCGGGTCGCGCAGATCATCACCTTCGGCGCGCTCCTCAGCAAGGCCGCGGTCCGCGACGTCGGCCGCGTCCTCCAGATGCCCTACGGCCAGGTCGACCGGCTCTCGAAGCTGATCCCGGTCGAGGGGGTGAAGCCCGTCTCGATCGCCAAGGCGCTCGCGGACGAGCCGCGGCTGCGCGAGGAGGCCCGCCGCGACGGCCAGGTCGCGCGGCTCCTCGAGATCGCGCAGGGCATCGAGGGCCTGCTGCGCAACGCCTCGACGCACGCGGCGGGCGTGGTGATCGGCGATCGGCCGCTCGAGGAGCTGGTGCCGCTCTACCGCGACCCGCGCTCGGACATGCCGGCCACCCAGTACAACATGAAATGGGTCGAGGACGCGGGACTGGTGAAGTTCGACTTCCTCGGGCTCAAGACGCTCACGGTGATCCAGAACGCGCTTGACCTCCTGCGCGCCCGCGGGCTCGAGATCGACATCGCCACCATTCCGCTCGACGACCCCCCCACCTACGCGCTCTACGCGAGTGCGGCCTCGGTCGCGGTTTTCCAGGTCGAGAGCGCGGGGATGCGCGACGCGCTGAGGCAGCTCAAGCCCACCTGCATCGAGGACATCATCGCGCTCGTAGCGCTCTACCGACCCGGACCGATGGAGAACATCCCGAAGTTCTGCAACGTCAAGAACGGCCGCGAGCCGCGCGACTTCCTTCACCCGTCCATCGACGGGGTTCTCGACGAGACCCAGGGCATCATCGTCTACCAGGAGCAGGTGATGGAGATCGCCCGCAAGATGGCGGGCTATTCGCTCGGCGGCGCCGACCTGCTGCGCCGCGCGATGGGCAAGAAGATCCAGGCCGAGATGGACGCGCAGAAACCGCTGTTCCTCGCGGGCGCGGCCGGCAACGACGTGACGCGGCCCAAGGCCGAGGAGGTCTGGAACCTACTCGACAAGTTCGCGAACTACGGCTTCAACAAGTCCCACGCCGCGGCTTATGCGGTGGTCAGCTACCAGACGGCCTGGCTGAAGGCCAACCACCCGGTCGAGTTCATGGCCGCGGTGATGAACTCGGACATCCACCTGACCGACAAGCTCGGCGCCTACAAGCAGGAGGTCGACCGGCTCGGCATCGCGCTGGTCCCGCCATGCGTCAACCGCGCGCAGGCGGTGTTCAGCGTGGCCGAGAGCCGCATCCTCTACGCGCTCGGCGCGCTCAAGGGCGTCGGCGTCGAGGCGATGCGGCTGATCGTGGCGACCCGCGCACAGGGTCGCTTCACCGGGCTCTTCGACTTCGCCGCCCGGGTCGATCTGCGCCGGATCGGCAAGCGCGCGCTCGAGATGCTGGCCCGCGCCGGCGCCTTCGATGCGCTCGACAGCAACCGCCGCCGCGTCTTCGACAGCATCGAGGCGCTGACCGCCTTCTCCGCCGCCGCCCATGCCGAGCGCGCCTCGGCCCAGGTGAGCCTTTTCGGCGAGGCGAGCGGCGCGCTGCCGGCGCCGACCCTGCCGCGGGTCGAGGACTGGCCGCCGATGGAGCGGCTGAACCACGAGCACCAGGCGGTGGGGTTCTACCTGTCCGGCCACCCGCTCGACGACTACCGCGGCGCGCTCCGCCGCCAGGGCGTGCTCACCCATGCCGAACTCGTTCGCAAGGCCGGTGCGGTCGCGACCACGATCGCCCGTGTCGCCGGGACGGTCGCCGCGCGCGAGGAGCGCAAGTCGGCGCGCGGCAACCGCTTCGCCTTCGTGCGGCTGTCCGATCCCAGCGGGCTCTTCGAGGTGCGGCTGTTCTCCGACGTGCTCGACGTGTCGCGCGCCCATCTCGAACCCGGCATGAGCGTGGTGATGAGCGTCGAGGCGACGCTGGAGGGCGACGAGCTGAAGCTGCTCGGCCGCGCGGTGCAGCCGGTGGATGCGGCAGTGGCGGGCGCCGCAGGCGCGGGGCTGCGCGTCTTCGTCAACGACGCGGCCGCGGCTCCCTCGCTCGCCGCGCGTCTCGCCTCCGGCGCGCCGGGCGCGCCGGCGCGCAGCCACGGGCCGGTTCACGTCGTGCTGATGGGCGCCGACCTGCCGGGCGAGGTCGAGATCGTCCTGCCGCGGCCCTATCCGATCACGCCGCAGATACGCAGCGCCGTCAAATCGCTGACGGGCGTCGTCCACGTCGAGGATTTCTGAGGGCAGGCAAGCGGCGCGCGGGCGAGATGCCGCGCGCCCGCGGGATCAGGCGGCTTCCGCTTCCGCGCGCTGGTGCTGGCGCTCGCTCTCTTCGCGGCTGAGCGCCACGGAGGTGCGGACGCCGCGGCGCACGAACTCCATCATGCCCTTGACGCAGCGCTCGGTCGGATCGATTCCGGCGCACATCAGCACCTCGCGTCCGTCGCGCGAGCGTGCCCAGCGCGCGATGACCTCGGCGCCGTTGCCGTACTTCTTATCGTCCGCGATCGCGTCGTCCAGCGCGGCCAGCACCACCGCGGCGAACAGCTTCGCCGCCCGCTGCCCCTGGTCGTTGGTGAACGCGACCTCATCCACGTAATCGAACATTACGCTCCTTCCCATTCATTCGCTCGCTCGCTCGCTCGAAGCCGTCGCACTATGACGCTCCTGCGACGATTCGGTTCCACCGATTTCGCATGGCCGCCATGCGTCAACCGTATAGCTGCAATTTTCGGTAATGTCTGCCACCTGCGGATGTAGGCCGACGGTGACGTTAACACAACATTTTCCTGTCAGGCGCGTCGCTGTCCGTCAGCCCCTCCCGCTGTCGCAAGCAGGTCGGAAACTGTATACGCTTCCGCGCGACCGGTGTAACGCGCAGCCCGTTCGCCGCGAAGGGAGGTCTGATGCGCCCGGACAGCGACCGCAGCCTCGACGGCCTGCTCCTGGCCGCGAACCGCGGCGACGCGCAGGCCTATGCGGCGTTCCTGCAGGCCGTTGCGCCGATCGTGCGCGGCGTGGCGCGGGCGCGCGGTACCGGGCTCGGGGCCGACGTCTGGGAGGACATCGTGCAGGAGACGCTGCTCGCGATCCATCTCAAGCGCCACACCTGGCGGGAGGACGCGCCGGTGCGGCCGTGGCTGTATGCGATCGTCCGCTACAAGGTGGTCGATGCCTTCCGCGCCCGCGGCCGCCGGGTGCATGTCCAGATCGACGATCTGGCCGAGGTCATCCCCGCCCCGCCAGGCGAGGACCCGACGCAGAAGGGCGACGTCGAACGGATGATCGCACGTCTGGACCCGCGTGCGGCCCGGATCGTGCGGGCGATCGGGATCGAGGGCGCCGAGGTTGCGGAGGTCGCGGCGGCGCACGACATGACGGAAACGGCGGTGCGCGTGGCGCTGCACCGTGGCTTGAAGAAGCTCGCGCAGCTTCGGGAACGGTTGATCGAATGACAACGGACGCCCTGATCCGGACCCTTGCCCAGGACACGCGCACGGCGCCGCCGCTCGGCGTACTGCTGAGCGTGGCGGTGGCGCTGCCCCTCCTTGCGGCGGGCGTGGCGTTTCTCGCCGGCATGGGCGTCAGGCCGGATCTCGCGGCGGCGCTGGATCATGCCTCGGTCATCGTCAAGCACGCTTTCCCGGTGCTCCTGATGCTCGGCGGCGTCGCCGCGTCGCTCACGCTGGCACGGCCCGAGGCGCGGCCGGAGCCGGCGCTCGCGGCGCTGGCGGCGGGCCCGGTGCTTCTGGCCGTGGCCGTGGCGGTGGAGGCGGTGACGGTGCCCCTCGACGCCTGGGGGCGCGCGATCTTCGTGCCGAGCCTCTGGGTCTGCCTCGGCTTCGTGCCGCTGATGGCGCTGCCCGTGCTCTTCGCGAGCCTCGCGGTTCTGCGCCGCGGCGCGAGCACACAGCCGCGACTGAGCGGCGCCGTGGCGGGCCTGATGAGCGGGGGCGCTGCCGCTTCGGTCTACGCCTTCTACTGCACCCAGGACAGCCCGCTGTTCTACGGCGTCTGGTATGTCGCGGGCATCGCCGGGGTCACCGCGCTCGGCGCCGCACTCGGCGGCCGCTTGCTGCGCTGGTGACGCCCGGCCGCGGCGCCGGAACGTGCGCAAATCCTAACAGGATGTAAAAACGTCCTTTTTTTCTCAATGTTTTCAAGAGGAGCTTGCATGTTGCACGGTGCAACACGATCGACGGCGGCGCGTCACGGACCTGTCCGATCCGAGAGCTCCGGCCAGAGCGCTAGCTCGGCGAACTCCACCGAATTGCCCGCCGGGTCGCGCACATAGAGCGACCGCGCCCCGTTCGGCCAGCGGAAATCCGCATCGATCTCCACCCCCGCCGCCGCGAACCTCTGCCGCCAGGCGTCGATCTCGGTCCCGCTCGCGGCAAAGCAGACATGCCCCGCCCCCGTCGCCCCGTGCGCCGGCACCGGCAGACTCCCGCCCGGCGCCTGTCGCGTCGCGGCAGGATCGAAAACGAGCAGCATCGCCGCGCCGCAGCGGAAGAACACGTGCCTCCCCTCGACCCGCCGCAGCCGCTCGAGACCGAGAAGCCCTCCATAGAACCCCTCCGCCGCGTCGAGGTCCGGCGCATAGAGCGCGATCTCGAGGATCTGCTGCGGCGGGCCCGGCTGCATCCCCCATCATCGCCGCCGCTCAACCTCCGAGCAAGGGAAAGGTGACGCCCAGCGCCCAGGCGAACAGCACCGCATTGCCCAGCGCCGCGGGAAGGACGATGCCGGTCGCGCCGAAGCTCCAGCGGCTGAACAGCCCGAAGATCGTGAAGACCGCCAGCATCACCGGCAGCAGGATCGCGAGAAAGAACAACCGCGGCGGATCGAGCCCGATCGCCAGCGCGAGCGACCCGAGAAAGCACACCTTCGTCACGAAGTAGCCGCCCCGCGGCAACACCCGCCGCGCCAGCGCCTCGTCGGCAAGCGCGTAGGGCGCGAGGCAGAGCGCGAGCACCGCCAGCAGCGGCAGGCGGTGGACCGGCGGCAGGAACGAGGTGAGGTAGCGGTCGGCCGGCAGGAACACCACCACGAGCGCGAAGCCCAGATAAGCGGCGCTCGCCGCCGCCAGCCGCGAAAGCGGCGGCGCCCGCCATCCGCGCCACCCGCCCGCGAGCCCCAGCAGCCCGGCGGTGAGCAGGCCGTAGATCAGGAAGTGCAGCGCCAGGTAGTCCGCGACCGGCGCCGCAACCGGGATCAGCCCCGCAGGCAGCATCCAGGCGAGCGGCGGCGTCGCCACCGCCGGCAGGAGCGCCAGAGGCGCGGTCTCGCGCCAGCGGCGGCGCGCGGGCGGCGCCTCCGGCGCGAGGCGGGGCAGGAGCGGCGCGAGCGCCCAACCGAGCCCGAGCGCGCAGACGAGCCACAGCGCGACCCAAGGGCCGCGGACGTCGATGCGTCCGGATGCCGGCCTCCGCCCGAAGCTCGCGTCGAGCCAGGCGCGGGTCTCGGCGAGCGCAGTCCGGCTGAAGAGCACGCCCACGTGCTCGACGCCGGGCGCGAGGACCGCGCGCCGCGCCGGGCCGGTCGAAGGGTCCCCGATCGTGGCGAAGGGTGCCGCCGGGGCGCCGGTGCCGAGACCCGCGACCCGCAGCGCCTCGTCCGCGAGCCCCGCCTCCCAGGCGCCGGTGACGACGAGCAGGTTCGCTGGCGCCTGCGCCGTGACCGCCGGCGAGAACAGCGACACCGCGACGGTCGCGCGCACGCCCGGATCGGCGATCGCCTGCCGCACGACGATGTCGGAGGCCATGGAATGCCCGACGAGCGCCAGGCGTCCGTTCGCCTCCGGCAGCGCCCGCGCGAAGGCCGCGACCCGGCCGAGTTCCGCCAGGAGCGCCGCGGTCGCGCCGGTCTCGGAGGTGACGTCGCCGGCGAGCGGCCGCGGATTGCGGCCGTGGCCGAGCGCGTCGTAGATGACGGCAACATAGCCCGCCTGCGCCAGCGTGGTGGCGAAGGCGCCCATCAGCCGCCCCGAACCGGCGAAGCCGTGGGCGATCACCACCGCCGGTGCGGGCAGCGCGCCGGGCCGGGAATAGACGCTGACCGGCGTTCCGCCGACCCGTGCCTGTGTCACGACCAGCCCGCGTCCGCCGGCGCCGAGGCCCCACAGGGCCAGGGCGAGGGCGAGCGCGGAGAGAACCGCGACCGCGACGCGGAGCCGGCGCGTCATCGGTCGGCGGGGTCGGGCGGCGCGTCGGCTGCGCGCCTGCTGCGGGCGGCGGCGCGGGCGAGCCGCGCGTGCCGCTCCTCGAGCCAGTGGCCGCAGAGAAGGCCCGCGAGAAAGCCGCCCAGATGCGCCTGCCAGGCGAGCATCCCGCCGAGGCCGAAGAAGAACACCAGATTGATCGCGGCCAGGACCGCCACCCGCACCGCCACGGGCTGCACGGAGACGCCGTGCGCGCGGTGGCGCCGCCAGTCCCAGACGATCCAGACCCCCAGAAAGGCGAAGATCGCGCCCGAGGCGCCGACCATCGGCACCGCGTCGCGGGCGATCAGCCCGAAGACCGCCCCGCCCGCCACGGCGCCGACGAAGAAGATCGGCAGGATCGCCCCCGGCCCGTAGCGGTCGGAGACGAACCGGCCCATCGCGAGCAAGACCGCCATGTTCATCGCCATGTGGAGGAAGCCGCCGTGGAGCAGCGCGTGGGTCAGGAACATCGTCGCGGGCTGGGCCGCGAAGAGCGGCGGGACGCCGTGGACGAGCGGCGCCCAGAAGGCGCCGACGGCGTAGACCCGCGCCCGGAGGCTCGGATCGGCCCAGAAGCCTGCGTCGGCGGCCTGGAGGGCGATCTCGACCAGGGCCATGAAGCCCACCAGCGCGACCAGCGCGCGGGGCAGCGGGGTATGCGGCGGGGGGTCGGTGGGGGGCGGGTCGGTGGCGGTCATGGGGCTCCCGGAGGGTGGCTGGCGGGGCGGAGCCTAGCAGGGCGGCGGTGGGCTGTCTCGGGCCCGACGAGCTTTTGTGGTCTCTCGATCTTTCACAGTGAAAGATGCAGGCGGGCATTGAATTTATTGGATAAAAAATCGTGATTTTACGAGTTGTTAGGATTCTCCGCGCCGGGGCGGGCCGGTGCAGGCAAGGTCAAACCTGCGTCCCTGCCCGCTCGACGATGGCGGCGAG
>JBBQRM010000148.1:0-7267 GCA_038214855.1 Rhodobacterales bacterium
CGGCGACACCGCGCATTACGACGCGGTGATCCGGGCGCTCGAGGCGCGCGGCCTGCGGGTGCTCCCCGCCTTCGCCGCGGGGCTCGACGCGCGCCCGGCGGTCGAGGCCTTCTTCCGCGAAGGCGCCCAAACCCGGATCGACGCGCTCCTGTCGCTCACCGGCTTCAGCCTCGTCGGCGGTCCCGCCTACAACGACAGCGCCGCGGCCGAGGCCCTGCTGGCCGAGCTCGACGTGCCCTATATCGCCGCGCATGCGCTGGAGTTCCAGCGGCTGGAGCAATGGGCGGATGGCGCCGGGCTCTCGCCGGTCGAGGCCACGATGATGGTCGCGATCCCCGAGATCGACGGCGCGACGGGTCCGATGGTCTTCGGTGGCCGGATCGGCGCCGGCGGCTGCGCCGGCTGCACACACCGCTGCTCCAGCCCCGACGGCGACCGGGTGATGCGCCCGTGCCCCGAGCGGATCGAGCACCTCGCCGATCGCGTCGCCCGCCGCGCCGCACTCCATCGCGGCGAGACCGCCGCGCGCAAGGTCGCGGTGGTGCTCTATGGCTTCCCGCCGAACGCGGGCGCGGTGGGTTCGGCTGCGTACCTGAGCGTCTTCGAGAGCCTGCACCACACGTTGCGCGCGATGCAGGCAGAGGGCTATGACCTCGATCCGCCCGCGACGGTCGAAGAGCTCCGCACGGCGATCCTCGAAGGCAACGCGGCACGATACGGCCAGGCCGCCAACGTCGCCGCTCGTGTCTCCGCCGACGACATCGTGGCGCGCGAGCCGCATCTGGCCGAGATCGAGGCGCAATGGGGCCCGGCCCCCGGGCGCCACCAGTCCGACGGCTCCGGCGTCTTCGTGCTCGGCGCCCGCTTCGGCAACGTCTTCGTCGGCATTCAGCCGGTCTTCGGCTACGAAGGCGACCCGATGCGGCTCCTGTTCGAGCAGGGCTTCGCGCCGACCCATGCCTTCTCCGCCTTCTACCGCTGGCTCGCGCAGGATTTCGGCGCCGACGTGGTGCTGCATTTCGGCATGCACGGGGCGCTGGAGTTCATGCCCGGCAAGCAGACCGGCCTGGGCGCCTCCTGCTGGTCGGACCGGCTGATCGCCGACCTGCCGAACGTCTATCTTTACGCCGCGAACAACCCCTCCGAAAGCGCGCTCGCCAAGCGCCGGATCGGGGCGACGATCGTCACCCATCTGACGCCGCCGCTCACAAAATCCGGGCTCTACAAGGGCCTTCTCGACCTGCGCGCCTCGCTCGACCGCTGGCGGAGCCTGCCCGCCGCCGCCCCCGAGCGCGCCGATCTGGCGGCGCTCCTCCAGGCGCAGGCGGCGGAGCTCGACCTCTGCGCCGCCGCGCCGGCGTGGATCGACACCGCGGCTGCGACCGACGCCCTGTGGCGCGACGTGATCGAGTTCGAGGCGACGCTGATCCCGCACGGCCTACACGTCGTCGGCCGCCCACCGTCGAGGGAGGCCCGCGCCGAGCTGATCGCCGCGATGGCCGAGGTAGAGGGCGCCGATCCCGAAGCGCTCGCTCGCGCCGAGCGCCTGCTCGCCGAGGACCCGGAGACCCCCGCGATCCTGCGAGCGCTCTCGGGGCGCTTCATCCGCCCGGTCGCCGGCGGTGATCTGCTCCGGTCTCCCCAGATCCTGCCCACGGGGCGCAACCTGCACGCCTTCGACCCGTTCCGGATGCCAACCGCTTTCGCGCTTCAGGACGGCGCCCGTCAGGCAGCGCGGCTGATAGAGCGGCACGTCTCGACAGGCGCGGACCTGCCACGCTCAATCGCGCTGGTGCTCTGGGGCGCGGACAACATCAAGTCCGACGGCGGCCCAATTGCCCAGGCGCTGGCGCTTCTGGGGGCGCGGCCCCGCTTCGACGGCTACGGGAGGCTCTGCGGCGCCGAGCTGATCCCGATCGAGGCGCTCGACCGGCCTCGGATCGACGTGGTGATGACGCTCTCGGGCATCTTCCGAGACCTGCTGCCGCTCCAGACCCGGATGCTCGCGGAGGCCGCATACCTCGCCGCCACCGCCGACGAGCCCGCCGAGCGGAACTTCGTTCGCGCCCACGCCCTCGACTATGCCGAACGTATGGGCTGCGACCTGGAGACGGCGAGCTTGCGCGTCTTCTCCAACGCCGAGGGCGCCTATGGCGCCAACGTCAACCAGCTGATCGACAGCGGCGCCTGGTCCGACGAGACCGAGCTCGCCGACGCCTTCGAGAAGCGCAAGTGCTTCGCCTACGGACGCAAGGGCCGGCCGGTGAAGTCGGCGGCGCTGATGCAGGCGGTTCTGGGCGATGTCGAGCTCGCCTACCAGAACCTCGAATCGGTTGAGCTCGGCGTCACCACCGTCGATCATTACTTCGACACGCTCGGCGGCATCGGCCGCGCGGTCAAGCGCGCCCGCGGGACCGAGACGCCGGTCTATATCGGCGACCAGACCCGGGGCGACGGCCGCGTCCGCACCCTCTCGGAACAAGTCGCGCTCGAGACCCGCACCCGCGCCCTCAACCCCAAATGGTACGAAGGGATGCTGACCCACGGCGGCGAAGGCGTGCGCCAGATCGAGGCGCAGGTCACTAACACCATGGGCTGGTCCGCGACCACTGGCCAGGTCGAGCCCTGGGTCTACCAGCGCCTCACGGAGACCTTCGTGCTCAACGAGGCGATGCGCCGCAGGCTCGCCGCGCTTAACCCCGTCGCCGCGGGGCGTGTGGCGAACCGCCTTATCGAGGCACACGAACGCGCCTACTGGCAGCCCGACGACGCCACGCTCGACGCGCTGCGCCGCGGCGCCGAGGAACTGGAAGACAGCCTCGAGGGCATAGGCCCAGCCGCCGCCATTGCCGCGGAATAGGAGAGAGACCATGAGCCCACTCGACAAGGCCCCGATCATCCGCGGCGAGGACGGCGAGGGATCGCTCCAGGTCCATCTCGACGCGAGCGTCAAGATCGAGGGCGCCAAGGTCTTCGCCGTCTACGGCAAGGGCGGGATCGGCAAGTCCACCACCTCGTCGAACCTCTCGGTCGCCTTCTCCAAGCTCGGCCACCGCGTGCTCCAGATCGGCTGCGATCCCAAGCACGACAGCACCTTCACCTTGACCAAAAAGCTGATGCCGACCGTGATCGACGTGCTGAAGGGCGTCGATTTCCACGCCGAGGAATTGCGCGCCGAGGATTTCGTCTACCGCGGCTACAACGGCGTGATGTGCGTCGAGGCCGGCGGCCCGCCCGCGGGCACCGGCTGCGGCGGCTATGTCGTCGGCCAGACCGTGAAGCTCCTGAAGCAGCACCACCTGCTCGAAGAGACCGACGTGGTGATCTTCGACGTGCTCGGCGACGTGGTCTGCGGCGGCTTCGCCGCACCCCTCCAGCACGCCGACCGGGCGCTGATCGTCACCGCCAACGACTTCGACTCGATCTACGCGATGAATCGCATCATCGCCGCGGTTCAGGCCAAGGCGAAGAACTATAAAGTGCGGCTCGCCGGCTGCGTAGCCAACCGCTCGCGCGACACCGACGAGGTGGACCGCTACTGCGGCGTCGTCGGCTTCAAGCGCCTCGCGCATCTGCCCGACCTCGACGCGATCCGCCGCTCGCGCCTCAAGAAGTGCACGCTCTTCGAGATGGACGGCGGCGATGAAGATATCGTCTCGGTCCAGCGCGAATACATCAAGCTGGCCGAGACCCTCTACGCCGGCACCGACCCGATGGCGCCGGCGCCGCTGGAGGACCGACAGATTTTCGAGCTGCTTGGATTCGACTGATGACCTACGACGACACGCGGGCCCGCCTCGAAACCTATTTCGACCGCACCGCGGCCGAGACCTGGGCGCGGCTCACCTCGACCGACCCGGTCAGCCGCATCCGCGCCACCGTCCGCGCCGGCCGCGACCGGATGCGCGCGACGCTGCTCGCCCGGCTGCCTGCCGACATGACCGGCCTGCGGCTGCTTGACGCCGGCTGCGGCGTGGGCCAGCTCGCCGTCGAAGCCGCACGCCGCGGCGCCTCTGTCGTCGGCGTCGACATCTCCCCCAACCTGCTCGATGTCGCCCGCCGCCGGATGCCCGACGAGGTCGCAAGGCGCATCGAACTCCGCGCGGGCGACATGCTCGACCCGGCGCTCGGCCGCTTCGACCACATCGTCGCCATGGACAGCCTCATCCACTACCGCACCCGTGACATCGCTGCAGCCCTTGCGCGGCTGACGGAGCGGACGCGTGCCGGTATCGTGTTCACCGTCGCCCCCTCGACGCCGCTGCTCCAGGCCATGCATCTCGCGGGCCGCGCCTTCCCCCGCTCCGATCGCTCCCCGGCCATCGTGCCGGTGCGTCCCCGGCGTCTCGCGGCGGAGCTCGCCTCCCGCACCGACTGGCGGCTCGCCCCCGCTCCGCGCATCACCTCCGGCTTCTACATCTCCCAGGCGATGGAGCTTCTCCCGAGATGAGCGACAAGCGGCACCCGCTGACCAAGTTCGGCATGAACATCCTGCCCTTCGCGGATGCTGCCTCCGTCGGCCTGCCACTCGGGCGGCTGCTGCGGCTGTCGCTCTTCCAGATATCGGTCGGCATGGCGACCGTGCTCCTGCTCGGCACGCTCAACCGCGTGATGATCGTCGAGCTGTCGGTGCCGGCGATGCTCGTCGCCGGCATGGTGGCGCTGCCGGTGCTGGTGGCGCCCTTCCGGGCGCTGCTCGGGTTCCGCTCGGATACCCACCGCTCGGCGATCGGCTGGCGGCGGGTACCGTTCATCTGGTTCGGCTCGCTGTACCAGTTCTGCGGCCTCGCCTTCATGCCGTTCTCGCTGATACTGCTCTCGGGCGATCAGATCCACGGGCCGTGGTGGGCCGGCGAGGCGCTGGCGGCAGCGGCGTTCCTGATGACCGGCCTCGGCCTGCACATGACCCAGACCGCGGGGCTGGCTCTCGCCGCCGACCAGGCCGAGCCGGAGAAGCGGCACCGCGTGGTCGCGCTCCTCTACGTGATGTTTCTCGCCGGCATGGCGCTCAGCGCGCTGGTGATGGGCGGGCTCCTGCGCGACTTCGGTCCGATCCGGCTGATCCAGGTGCTTCAGGGCGCCGCGGTGGTCACGCTCGCGCTCAACCTCACGGCACTCTGGAAGCAGGAGAAGATGGCGCCGATGTCGCGCGACGACCGCGCCGCCCCGCGCCCGCGCTTCATCGACGCGCTTGTGGATCTCCTCGCCGAGCCGCGCGTGCCGCGGACGCTGGCGGTCGTGGCCCTCGGAACAGCCGCCTTCTCGATGCAGGACGTGCTGCTCGAGCCCTACGGCGGCGAGATCCTCGGCCTCTCGGTCGGGGCTACCACCTCGCTGACCGCGCTCTGGGCTCTAGGCGCGCTCGCAGGCTTCGGCCTCGCGGCACGCCGCCTCGGCGAGGGGCGCGATCCGTTCCGCATCGCCGCCCACGGCTGCCTCGCGGGCATCGCGGCCTTCTCGGCGGTGATCTTCTCCGCGCCGCTCGCCTCGACGCCGCTCTTTTTCGCAGGCGCGACGCTGATCGGCTTCGGCTCCGGCCTCTTCGGCGTCGCGATGCTGACCGCGGTGATGGCACTCCCGCGCACAAGCGGCACCGACAGCGGCCTCGCGCTCGGCGCCTGGGGTGCTGCGCAGGCGACCGCGACCGGTGCGGCGATCCTCGTTGGCGGCACAATCCGCGACGTGATGGGCCACTACGCGATGACCGGAGCGCTGGGCGAGGGGATGGCCACGCCCTTCGTCGGCTATTCCTTCGTCTACCACACCGAGATCGGCCTCTTGTTCCTGACGATCGTGGCCATCGGCCCGCTGGTTCGGATCGGCCGCCGCACCGCCACGCCGCCGGGCTTCGGCCTGAGCGAATTCCCGACCTGACGCCAACCCTGCGGAGGACGCACGCATGACTGGAACCTTCTTCGGCACCGTCGACCTCGCGCAGGTCGCGCTCTACCTCTTCTGGATCTTCTTCGCGGGTCTGGTGATCTACCTCCAGCGCGAGAACTCGCGCGAGGGCTACCCGCTCGAGGAGGAGGATGGCCGCGGCACCAAGACCGGCATCTTCGGCCTGCCGAACCCGAAGACCTTCATCCTGCCCGACGGCCGCGGCGAGGTTTCCTTCCCCAACGACCGCCGCGAGACGCGGGAGTTCGCGATGGAGCCGACCTCACCCAACAACGGCAGCCCCTACGAGCCAACCGGCGATCCGATGGCAGACGGCGTCGGCCCCGCGTCCTATGCGATGCGCGAAGACAAGCCCGAGCTCGACGGCTCCGGCCACGCCAAGATCCAGCCGATGAAGGCGGTCCCCGACTACAACCACTTCGCGGGGCGCGATCCACGCGGGATGCCGGTGATCTCCGGCGACGGCGAGGTGGTCGGCACCGTCTCCGACATGTGGATCGACGTGCCCGAGATGCTGGTGCGCTATCTGGAGATCGAACTCGAGGCAGGCGGCCCCCGCCTCGTGCCGATGCCGCTCGCCAGGATCACCGGCCGCGGCGTGCGCGTGCGCTCGCTCTACGCCGCGAACTTCCCCGGCGTCCCGGCGATCGCGGGCACGGGCCAGGTCACCAAGCTCGAGGAAGAGAAGATCTGCGCCTACTACGCCGGCGGCACGCTCTATGCCGCGCGCAGCCGCACCGAGTCCCAGCTCGACCCGATGCTCGCCTGACCCCGCACGAGGAGGACCGTTCATGTCGCTCGAGGATATCGAAGTCGAACCGATCCGCGGCCTGCCGGAGCTGCCGCCAGAAGGCGAGCGCATCCTCTGGCAGGGTGCGCCCAAACCCTGGGCTCTCGCCAGCCACGCGATGAATGTGCATTGGATCGCCGCCTATTTCGCCGCCCTCGCCCTCTGGCGCGGGATCGTCGTCGGCGGGCGCGACGGGCTCGCGGAGGGGCTGGTCGCGGCGAGCTGGTTTATCGCGCTCGGCGCCGTCGCGGTGGGCGTGATCGCACTGATGGCCTGGGTCATGGCGCGCGCCACCGTCTACACGCTGACCACGCACCGCCTGGCGATGCGGGTGGGTGCTGCGCTGACGATCACGCTGAACCTTCCCTACCGCTGGATCGCCTCGGCCGATCTCGCGCTGCATCGCGACGGAACCGGCACGATCGCGCTCGATCTCAGCGGCGAGACCCGCTTCTCCTACCTCGTGCTCTGGCCGCATGTCCGTCCCTGGACGATCCGCCGCACCAGGCCCGCCCTGCGCTGCATCCCCGAGCCGCAGGTGGTCGCAGACCTGCTCGCCCGCACCGCAGCCGCCCG
>JBBQRM010000149.1:0-7227 GCA_038214855.1 Rhodobacterales bacterium
GGCCTGCAGGTCCAGCCGGTCGACCTTGTAGACGACGCCGTCGATGTCGTAGCCGAGGGTGGCGCGCTGGGCCTCGATGGCGCGGTACTGCGCCAGCATCGCCTCGACGCTGTCGCAGCGGTGCATCAGCGGGTTGGTGGCAAAGCCGAGGGAGGCGAGCCGGGCGATGGCGCCGCTCTGTGTCTGGCTGAGCGGGGTGGACAGCGCGCCCCAGCCGTAGGCGAAGAACCTGAGGGGCCGGGATGCGGTGACGGCCGCGTCGAGCTGGCGCAGCGAGCCTGCGGCGGCGTTGCGGGGGTTGGCGAAGGTGCGGCTGCCCGCCTCGGTCTGGCGTTCGTTGAGGGCGGCGAAATCGGCGTGCGACATGTAGACCTCGCCCCGGATCTCCAGGATATCCGGGGCGCCCGCGAGGCTGTCGGGAATGTCGGCGATGGTGCGGGCGTTGGCGGTGACGTTCTCGCCGGTCTCGCCGTCGCCGCGGGTGGCGGCCCGGGTGAGCCGGCCGTGCTCGTAGCGAAGCGAGAGGGAGAGGCCGTCGATTTTGGGTTCGGCGGTGAACGCGAGCAAGTCCTCGGGCACGAGGCCGAGGAAGCGGCGGATGCGGGCGGCGAAGTCGGCGATCTCGCCGGCGGCGAAGGCGTTCTCGAGGCTGAGCATCGGCACGGCGTGCCGGACCTTGGCGAAGGCCTCCGAGGGGGCGGCGCCGACGCGGCCGCTCGGGCCGTCCTCGCGCCTGAGGTCGGGAAAGCGCGCCTCGATGGCGGCGTTGCGGCGCTTGAGCGCGTCGTACTCGGCATCGGTCAGGCGGGGGGCGTCGGCCTGGTGGTAGGCGAGCTCGGCCTGCGCGAGCTCGGCCGCGAGGCGCGCGAGCTCCTCTTCGGCCTCGGCGGGCGTCAGGTCCTCGATCGGAGGGCGTGGGTCCACGGCGATCCATCTCGCGGCGTTTCGCCCGACAGGGGTATCGCGCGGGGGGCGCTGCGTCCAGCCCGGCGGGCGGTCACGTGAGGCGGGCGCCGCGGGCGCCGGTTCGGCGCCATGCGGAGCGCGCGGGTGCGCGCGGAGTCTTTTGCTTGGCACGCGCGCGTTCGCGCGTGCCGTCTGCTCTCCAGGTTAGCTTGTCAGTATGAAACGGGCCTGCCGTGCGGGGAGGGGGCGGTGCGTTTCGCCGGCGGCCGGGGCGCGGCGTCAGGCCCCGATCGCCATCTTGCGCTTGGCGGCGTCGGCGCTCACCGGGTCGCGCAGGACGTAGCCGCGGCCCCAGACGGTCTCGATGTAGGTCTCGCCGCCGGTCGCCTCGGAAAGCTTCTTGCGCAGCTTGCAGATGAAGACGTCGATGATCTTCAGCTCGGGCTCGTCCATCCCGCCGTAGAGATGGTTGAGAAACATCTCCTTGGTCAGCGTCGTGCCCTTGCGCAAGCTGAGGAGCTCGAGCATCTGGTACTCCTTGCCGGTCAGATGCACGGGCTTGTCGTCGACCTCGACGGTCTTGGCGTCGAGGTTGACGGAGAACTTGCCGGTGGAGATGATCGACTGCGCGTGGCCCTTGGAACGGCGCACGATGGCATGGATGCGCGCGATCAGCTCCTGGCGGTGGAACGGCTTGGTCATGTAGTCGTCGGCGCCGAAGCCGAAGCCTTTGAGCTTGTTCTCGGTGTCGTCGGCGCCCGACAGGATCAGGATCGGCGTCTCGACCTTCGCCACCCGGAGCTGGCGGAGCACCTCGTGCCCGTTCATGTCCGGGAGGTTCAGGTCGAGCAGAATCAGGTCGTAGTCGTAGAGCTTGGCCAGATCGATGCCTTCCTCGCCGAGGTCGGTCGCATAGACGTTCAGGTTGGCATTCTGCAGCATCATCTCGATGCTCTTGGACGTCGTCGGGTCGTCCTCGACCAGCAGGATCCGCATCACGGCACTCCGTTCTATCCTGGGGGCCTCGGCCCCGTTACACGGTCTCTTAACCGTGCAATGGTTAACGACCAATTACGACGATTCAACCATAGCAGCTCGCCTTAAAGTTGTCGATACCTCTGGATGGAAGTGACCCGGAGCGCTGCGGCGCCGTGGTTGCGTACGGCAGAACGCCAGATCTCGAGCTCCTCGTCCGACAGCCGGTACATCTCGCAGGCCTCGCTCGGCGCGAGCAGTCCGGCATCCACCGCGGCGACGACGACGGCCTTGCGCCGCGCCACCCAGCGCTTGGTCGAAGGCGGCGGCAGATCGGACCGCGTCAACTTGCTTCCATCGGGCAAGGTTACGAAAACCGGGCCCCTCTCTCGACGGATATACATGATATTACTCCCACATACTCTTTACACCCGAGTAAGCGTTTACCACTCTATCCATTAAACGCTCATGAAGCCGCCTCTTGTCATTGCATAAGGTTTTACTATATTGTCACTGATCTTCAGGAGCCCGCCATGCCCGCCGCAATCAGCCCCGAGGCCCGCGTCAACAGCCTTGGCCTGCCGAAGGCGCCCGCCCGGACGCGGGTGGTCGTCGCCATGTCCGGCGGCGTCGACAGCTCGGCCGTGGCCGCCCTGCTCGCCGAGGAGGGCTACGAGGTGGTGGGCGTGACGCTGCAGCTCTACGACCACGGCGCGGCCGCGGCGCGGCGCGGCGCCTGTTGCGCGGGGCGCGACATCCACGATGCCCGCCGCGTCGCCGAGACGCTGGGCTTTGCGCATTACGTGCTCGACTACGAGGACCGGTTCCGCGAGAGCGTGATCGACGAGTTCGCGGATGCCTATCTGGCGGGGGCGACGCCGGTGCCCTGCATCCGCTGCAATGAGCGGGTGAAGTTCCGCGACCTGATGGAGACGGCCCGCGACCTCGGCGCCGATTGCCTGGCGACCGGGCACTACGTGCGCCGGCGCATAGGTCCCGGCGGGCCGGAGTTGCACCGGGCGGCGGATGCGGGCCGCGACCAGAGCTACTTCCTGTTCACGACGACGCGCGCGCAGCTCGATTTTCTGCGGTTTCCGCTGGGTGACCTGGCGTCGAAGGCGGAGACGCGGGCGCTGGCGGCGCGTTGCGGCCTCGCCGTGGCCGACAAGCCCGACAGCCAGGACATCTGCTTCGTGCCGAACGGCTCCTACGCCGCGGTGATCGAGAAGCTGCGGCCGGAAGCCGCGGAGCCGGGCGAGATCGTCGATGCTGCGGGCCGGGTGCTCGGGCGGCACGCGGGCGTGATCCGCTATACGGTCGGCCAGCGCCGGGGCCTCGGCCTCGGCGGCGGCGAGCCGCTCTACGTGACCCGCCTCGACGCGGCGGCCCGGCGTGTGGTCGTGGGGCCGCGCGCGGCGCTCGCCTGCCGGAGCGTGCCGGTCAAGGGGGTAAACTGGCTGGGCGACGGCAGCTTCGAGGACGCGCCCGAGGGCGGCTGGGAGGCCGCGGTGAAGGTGCGCTCCACCCGGCCGCCGGTGCAGGCGCGGCTGCACCCCGAAGGAGAGGGGTGCGCGCGGGTGCAGCTGCTCGCAGCGGAGGAGGGCGTGGCGCCGGGCCAGGCCTGCGTCTTCTACGAGGCCCGCGGGAGCCGGGTGCTGGGCGGCGGCTGGATCGCCCGCGGCGTCTGACCCGCGCCGCCCGTGATCGGACAGGCGCGGGCCAAGCCAGACCGACCTCACCACGCAATCCTCGCGCACGCCTCAACCCACCGATCGGCTTCGGGAAGACAACGCGCGAGACGGGCATTTATTCCTCGTTAACCTTTCGCCGATCCCGTCTGGACGCAGGCGGCGCGCGTGCTAGGGTCTGCGCGCCGCGGCAGGAGTGACCGGGATGCCTGATCTGGACGCCGTTCTGGAGCATGTGGACGCCGATCAGCCGCGGGCGCTGGAGCGGCTGTTCGACTTCCTGCGCATCGAGAGCGTCTCGACCGACCCGGCCTATGCGCCTGCCTGCCGGCAGGCGGCCGACTGGCTGGTGCGCGAGCTCGCGGGGCTGGGGTTCGAGGCACGCCGCCACGATACGCCCGGCCATCCGATGGTCGTGGCGAGAGGCGACGGCGAGGGGACGCGCCTCCTCTTCTATGGGCACTACGACGTGCAGCCGGTCGATCCGCTCGAGCTGTGGGACCGCCCGCCGTTCGAGCCGAGGCTCGAGGACAGGCCCCGCGGCCGGGTGATCGTGGCGCGCGGCGCCTGCGACGACAAGGGCCAGCTGATGACCTTCGTCGAGGCGGTGCGCGGCTGGAAGGCGGTGACCGGGCGGCTGCCGGGACCGCTGACGCTTCTCTTCGAGGGCGAGGAGGAGAGCGGCTCGCCGTCGCTCGTCCCGTTCCTGGAGGCCAATGCGGAGGCGCTCACGGCCCATATGGCGCTCGTATGCGACACCGGCATGTGGGACCGCGAGACGCCGGCGATCTCGACGATGCTGCGCGGGCTCGCGGCCGAGCAGCTGACGATCCGCGGCCCCTCCCGCGACCTGCATTCCGGCATGTACGGCGGCCCTGCGATCAACCCGATCCGGGTGCTGACGCGCATCCTCGGCGGCCTGCACGACGACACCGGCCGCGTCACCCTGGCGGGGTTCTACGATAGCGTGCCGGAGCTCGACCCCGACATCCGCGCGCAATGGGAGGGGCTGGGATTCGACGCCGGCCGCTTCCTCGGCGAGGTCGGCCTGAGCACACCCGCGGGCGAGCGGGACTACTCCGCGCTCGAGCAGATCTGGTCGCGCCCGACTGCGGAGATCAACGGCATCTGGGGCGGCTACACCGGCGCGGGGTTCAAGACGGTGCTGCCCGCGGAGGCGCATGCCAAGGTGAGCTTCCGCCTCGTCGGTGCGCAGGATCCCGAGGCGGTGCTCGAGAGCTTCCGCGCGCATGTGCGCGCACTCCTGCCGCCCGACTGCGCCGCCGAGTTCAAGGGCAAGGACCCCGCCGGCGCCACGATAATGCCGACGGACGCGCCCGAGTTCGCCCGCGCGCGCGCGGCGCTGTCGGACGAATGGCCGAAGCCCGCGGTCTTCGCCGGCTGCGGCGGCTCGATCCCGATCGTAGGGCACTTCCGGGAGATCCTCGGTATGGACTCGCTGCTGATCGGCTTCGGCCAGGACGACGACGCCGTCCACAGCCCCAACGAGAAATACGACCTCGCGAGCTTCCACAAGGGCATCCGCAGCTGGGTCCGCGTGCTCGCGGCACTGCGCGAGGCCGCACCGGCATGACGGCGGAAGACCCCGTGCCGGGCACGGCGCCGCCCGACGATCCGGCCGCGCGGCTGCACCGGCTGGTGCTGATCGGGCTCCAGGTGGTGCTGGCGGTGGAGATGGCGCTCCTGATCCGGCGCGGCGTCTGGATGAGCGTGGCGGTGGTCGCCTCCGTCATGGCACTGACGCTCAGCATGCTGATCCTGCGCCACCGGCTGCCGGTGCGGCTGCCCTACACGTTCCAGCTCCTGGTCGTGGCCTTCGTCTTCGCGACGCTGGTCCTCGGCGAGGGGCGCGACTTCTACCAACGGTTCTGGTGGTGGGACATCGCGCTGCACTTCTTCTCGGGGCTGCTGCTCGGCGCGCTCGGCTTCATGCTGATCTACCTGCTGAACGAGGACGACCGGGTGCATCTGAGTATGCGGCCCGGCTTCATGGCGCTCTTCGCCTTCTGCTTCGCCCTGTCGCTCGGCGCGCTGTGGGAGATCCTCGAGTTCGGCGTGGACCTGATCTTCGGTACGCACATGCAGAAGCCGATGCTGGGCGACCCCTCGGGCAAGATGGACACGATGATCGACCTCGTGGTGGACACGCTGGGTGCTGCGATCGTCAGCCTCTACGGCCTGCGCTACATGTATCGCGGCGAGCGGTCGTTCATCGCGCGCTGGATCGAGCGGGTGGCGCGGGACAATCCCGCCTGGTTCCGGCGCGACACCTTCCGGCCGCACCCGCGCCAGGTAAATACCAGTGGAGGCGACGGATGAGACGCTCCGAAGTGAACGAGATCATGCGCGCGGCGGATGCCTATATCCGCGGCTTCAGCTTCCTGCTGCCGCCCTTCGCCTACTGGAGCCCGGAAGAGTTCGTGGCGCGCCGCGCGCAGAGCGCCGGGATCATCGAGGCCCGGCTCGGCTGGGACATCACCGACTACGGGCTCGGGCGGTTCGCCCAGAAGGGGCTGTTCCTCTTCACGCTGAGAAACGGCAGCCAGGACGACCTTCGGCGCGGCGGCGGCATGTGCTACGCCGAGAAGATCATGATCTCGCGGGAGGGCCAGGTCTCGCCGATGCACCGCCACGTGATCAAGGCCGAGGACATCATCAACCGCGGCGGGGCTGTGCTGGCGCTCGAGCTCTGCAATTCCGACGCGGACGGCGACATCGATCGCGAGAGCGAGGTCACCGTCGCCACCGACGGCGTGATGCGGCGCCAGGGACCGGGGGAGGTGCTGCGGCTTTCGCCCGGGGAGAGCGTGACGCTGATGCCCGGCAACTGGCACGCCTTCTGGGGCGAGGGCGGCGACGTGCTGATCGGTGAGGTCTCGACGGTCAACGACGACCTGACCGACAACGTCTTCGCCGAGGAGCTCGGCCGCTTCGCCGAGATCGAGGAGAACGTGGAGCCCCTGCACCTGCTGGTGTCGGATTATGAGCGCTGGCTCGGGTGAGGGGGGTCGCATTTTATGGCTTTCACTGTGAAAGCGTGATCGGCCCACTGAAAATATTAGGAAAAATATCGCATTTTTAGATTTCGGTAACTCTTTCCTCGGACCATAGCGCCAGCCGCAGGCCGCTAGGCGATCCTTCGGGCGGCTTGGGGAGAGGGGGCTTGGAAACCGTGTTGGCGTCGATTGAGCTCGAACATCCGCCTCGATTATAGATCGTCAGAATGGTATCTCGTCGTCCAAGTTGGCCACGGGTTCAGGCTCGGGGTCTGGATCGCATTTAGCGATCAAGGCCTCGATCCGTTCCGGCACCCCGTATGAGCCCATTACCTGGCTGTTCTCTTTGGCTGCTTGACGAAGCCGCTTCTTATATTCCGACTTCCAAGTCGTGAGCGCCTCAAAAAGCAAACAATTTAGCTTCGCGGCTGCATATGAGCTGCTGGCCGCTAATCTGGAAATCAGTGCATCGGCAATCTTCTCCGACGTTTTGGCGTCTGAGCCCGGGATATTCATCGAATCCTTTGTCGGCGAGGGTTCTGGGCATTTCGGGCACCTGAGGTCCCGCGATGCTGACCGTAGGGTGCATCGACATGGGCATGCGGGGTCTCGGCGCCGGGAGGAGCGGTCGACGTGCAGGC